>NZ_JAATOS010000248.1:0-6008 GCF_011806505.1 Salipiger sp. HF18
CGGCAGCCTGAACAGAACCTTGATCCCCTTTCGGGACCTTGTTGCACAAGGCCCTGTCGGGCAGTGGACAGGCAGACTTAGATTGCGGAATTCGAAAAGACCGGCGGGCGCCCCTTATGCTGCGCGTGCCAGATCATCTCCTTGTCCAGCCAAATCAGCAGCGACCCGCGCTTCCTGAGCGCATCGTTGTAGTTGGACCAGGTCGTCGTGCGGTAACCGGCGGGCTTGGGCTTGCTCATGCTGCTCGTCTAACCGCATGGAGTCCCGATGTGAATCCTTCACCGGCTGAGTTCTGCAACAACGCCGAAGAGATCAAGAGTTGTATGTCTTCGGGGCCTGGCGCGTCGGCGGTCGCAATGGTCGCGACGACCTCACCATCAATGCGCAGTTCGGTCTGGTCCGGATCGCTTTCCGAGGGACCCAATGTGACTTCGGCATCCGCCTGGTCGGAGGATACAAGGACCACCACCACGACATCGTCATCGGGATTGAATTCCACCAGATACGCCGCTTCATCCGCGCCGCCAGACGCTAAAAGAACAAACGCGCCCTCTCCTCCCCCTCCGTAGGCATGATCGCGCTGTCCTGTGATCAACACATCGTCCCCAGCGGCGCCAATCAGGTAGTCTTCAGCCTCGTCACCGCCAATGAGCGTATCGTCACCGTCATCGCCGACGGCGACGTCGTTGGCGGCACCACCGATAAGCACATCCGCGCCCGCACCGCCAAGCAGTTCATCATTGCCTGCACCGCCGACAATGAAGTCGTCGTCGACGCCCCCTTCGAGGGTGTCGTCGCCCTCGGTCCCGGACAGGATGGCGGCATCGGCGTCGGGCTCTGCACATTCTGCGCTCGATACGTCATCCTCATCGTCATCAACCGCGTCCGGCGCCCCCGCAGCATCGTTGTCTTCGGTGACCTCCTCGATGGGCATTGAAAGCGCCAATGCGACTCCGCCCACGCAAAGCAGTCCGATCATCATGAACATCGTGTTACCCTTTTCCTTTGAGCAGAAACCGTGGAGCTGCGTGGTTTACACAAAATCCAACCAGACGAGGCCGGTCAGGGGGGCCGTAGCCAGATCCGCTGCCGCATCGCCCACATCCACCACCAAGAGTTCACTTCCGTCCGGAGCCATCAGTCGGAGCAGATCCCCATCCACCTGCATTGAAAGCGCGCTGGCAGAGACAGCGGCAGAGAGGTGTAGAACGATTGTGTCGCCTTCGACGGTATTGAAGTCGATGATTTCCTGAAGCGTGTCACCCGAGCTGAGTAAGTGAAACTCATCCGCACCGCTTCCGCCCATCAGGATGTCGTTGCCGCCGCCGCCTTCCAGAACGTCGTTGCCATCCCCCCCGAACAGGCTGTCGTCTGCAGTCGTGCCCCACAGGGTGTCGTCGCCGTCTTGGCCGTGCAGTTCCAGCCCCGAGCCGCCATTGGAAAACCGGGTGGATGTCATGTCGAGAATGTCGTCACCCGCGCCTGCGAAAATGCGCTCAACGTCGTTGACACGCGAGACAGGCTCCGACCCAGCGGCGGAATTGAAGGCGCTGTAGACGTCATCGAGAAAATAGGCGTCGTTGCCGCCGCTCAGGCTGATGGTGTCGAACTCATCGCCCCCATACGTCACCGCATTGTAACGATTGAAGCCATCGAGAGAAACCTTCCACACCGCAAGGCCGTCTCGCCCGCTATGGACATGGTGGGCGGAATAGCCGTCCGAAAAGGTCTCCGTGGTCGACAGGTCAAGCCAGTCATCGCCGGTTCCGCCGAACAATGCGTCCGTCCCGCCTGAAGACTGAAGCGTATCGACGCCCGCTTCGCCGTAGAGGACGTCATCGCCAAGACCGTCGATTAGCTCGTCATCGCCATCGCCGGCGCGCAGGGTGTCGTTGCCCCAACCGCCCTTGAGCATGTCCTCATCCTCTCCGCCGTTCAGGTAATCGTCGCCGCCGCGCCCCAGCAGGACGTCCCTTCCCACACCCCCGATCAGCTCCTCCGAACCATCTGTTCCGTCCTGTCTGGCGGGATTGTCTATCACGATGCGCACGACGTCGTATGGCATGAGATCGAAGGACAGCGTTGCGTCGCCGTCTGCAGCCTCGATCGGTTGGATAAGCGGTTCGACGTCGATTTCGCTGGTTAAATAGTAATCGTCGATGCTGGTGGGCTGGGCGATCAGCGGGATGATCGTATCGAAGGGCGGCAGATAGGTCAGGATCTGGTCGCCAGAGTAGCGAACATGATTTGGGTTGTCGGCGTCGAAAAACGCGAGGGTTTCGAGCTGCGCTAACTCTTCGGCGGTGATGGGCCGGCGTCCGACACGTCCACCCCCGTCCGAATTGGCAAAGTCGCTGAGACCGTCTGAACTGGTCGGATCGACGGTCAGGCGGTCTATCGTCAGAACAGAGTCGTTGTCGACGAGGTTTCCGAGATCGAGACCAATACCGGACGGGCTGTTCGACCTCAGGCTTATAAAGAGAACCTCTTGGTAACCGCTGGTGAAGTGGTTGACCTCGACACTGCCGTCGCCACCCGACCAGTCCGAAAGGACGCTCTGGAACGCGTCGACCTGTCCGGTATCGCTGTCTCTTGGCCGAAGGCTTTCCGACAACATCGAGAAAGCCGCGCCGCTCATGGTGTATTCAATTTCCTCGGCGTTGCGATTGCCCATGATATTGTTGGGCGTCCGGTGCTGAAGTGGCCATATATGAGCGTCGTCGACGCCCATCCGCACCATGAACTCGAACATCTCCATCAGAACCGAAGCGCTGGCGGCACCGTGCTGCGTATCGTTTCCCGCAACAACGTTCCATTCGGTGATAAACAGTTCGACATCTCTGCCCAGTTGCTCTTGGAAGTTCGCGAAGCGCTCATCGATCCTACGGACCTCACGCCAGTCCTCAGCGTCAGTGAACCGGAGCCCCTCATCCCGGCTAACGTTGTAATAGTAATGCACGACAGCCCCATCTACCGCATCTAGGGCCTGCGGGCTCAGCATTGAGAGGATCTCTTCATTCGCCGCATCGAAGTTCCCGGCTTCGTCGCCACCCTTGTAGCTACTGCCTGCGCCGCTGGTTTCTGCCATCTGTAGCAGAATTTTTGGGTCTGGCGCAGAACCAGCGATTGTCGTCGCCAGCCGGTCCAGCGCGTTTTGCGTCGCGTTGATCACGCGGTTTGCCGCGACCCCGTACTCGACCTCGTTCATGGCAGAAACGAAATCACTGCCCTCGATATATTCTGGGTGGACCGATCGGTCGGCTTCAACGACCCTCGTTCCAATCGAATATTCGTTCCCGACTTCAAAAGCGACGATTAAATCCCCATATTGAGACAGAAGCGCGTGAACGAATTCTTCTATCTGAGATAAGGGAATTTCTGACTTTGTTGGGAGTACGAATGTAACCTTATATGATTGATCTGCACTGGAATTTTCCAGGCACCAATCTAGGAAAGCGGCAACTTCCGGTCGCAAGTGGCCGCCGCGCATATTTGTAACATCTAAAGTATTCTCAACGTGACCTCCAGGATATCGTAAATTGGTAATGTTGTGATTATGAATTGCGTCGTGAAAACCCTGTGATGGCTTGTAATCAGCGCCATCGTCAGAAATGTTGATATTGTGCAGCGCGTTCGCACCGAAGTGGTCGTCGCTTACGTATTGCCCAGTGCCAGATGATGACACGTACTCTAAGTCGATTCCCGGCATGCCAAACTCCAGTTTTATTGGGTTTGGTATTGCAGGCCTTGTGGTCTATCCGACCATCAAAATGCGGCGACACATTGGCTTTCTGCAAAAAACTGAATCACACTCAGCTGAAGTAATTGAGGAAATTATTATCGACTTGTGGCTCTAAGGTCTGGATGCATTGATTTCTGTTGCGCGTAGTGATTCACGCCTCCGCAAACGGAGCGATGACATGAGCGACCTCTTCTGGCTGACCGACACGCAAATGGCGCGTTTGTCTCCCTTCTTTCCCAAGTCACACGGAAAGCCCCGGGTTGATGACAAGCGGGTGCTGAGCGGGATTATCTTCATTAATCGCAATGGCTTGCGCTGGAGGGATGCGCCGCAGGAATATGGCCCTCACAAAACGCTCTACAGCCGCTGGAAGCGTTGGAGTGAAAAGGGGCATCTTCGCGCGGATGATGGCCGGACTGGCGGCGGAACACGGTGAGAAGACGACCGTGATGATCGACGCGACATACCTCAAGGCCCACCGAACGGCGACCAGCATGGCCGCCAAAAAGGGGGGCGTGGTCGCCTGATTGGTCGAACCAAAGGCGGTATGAACACCAAGCTGCACGCCATCTGCGACAGCCAGGGACGTCCACTCAACCTGTTCGTCACTGCCGTGCGGGTGAGCGACTACATCGGTGCGCGGGCTCTTTGCGACAGTCTGCCGAATGTTGATTGGCTGCTCGGTGATCGCGGCTACGACGCCGGCTGGTTTCGGGAAGCGTTGCAAGACAAGGGGATACGTGCCTGCATCCCCGGCCGGAAACAACGGAAGACGCAGGTAAAATACCCCTCTCGGGACATTGCTGCGCAATGCCCTGCCGGGCAAGGGACAAGCGCCGAAACAAGCGGCGCAACCGCCCCTCTCGTGACATCGCTTCGCGATGCACTGCCGGGCAGCGATACGAGATCATGTTCGGCAGGCTCAAGGACTGGCGGCGGGTGGCCACGCGATACGACAGGTGCCCCAAGGTCTTCCTCTCGGCCATCGCTCTCGCCGCTATCGTCATCTACTGGCTATGGGTCCTGAGCCTTCTGTATCTCGGCTCTGCTATTTTGCCCCCGTCACCTTCCTTGGCCGAGGCTGGTGACGGGGCGGTGTATGGCGTCTGAGCCTTGTGGCCTGACCACGTCTGCTAGCGAGCCAGCACCGTCTCTCTTTCATCATCTCGAACAGTTGGATGCGGCCGACAAGGACCGCGGAGCAGAAGGAAGAGAGCATGAACACGGTATCATCTGAACAGGTCATCGGCATAGACGTCTCGCGCGACTGGCTGGACATCTATTGCCTGCCCGATCGGAAGCGCCTTCGGTTACCGAACACATCGGAGGGCCATGCCCATGTGGTGTCCCTCGCACGGCGGCGTGGCGCCCTGGTCTGCTTCGAAGCCACCGGCGGGCAGGAGTGGCGGTTATGGGCTTCGCTCGACGCGGCGCGGATCGTCGCGCGTCAACTGCCGCCGGCACAGGTCAAGGCATTTGCCGCCAGCCGTGGCACCCGGGCCAAGACGGACCGGATCGATGCGGAACTCATTGCCCGTTTCATGGTGTTCCGCCCCGAGGCCGGACGTCGCCATCCGGCCGGAAAATTGCGCGCGATCAGAGCTTTGACATCGAAGCGAGCGCAACTCGTCGAAATGCGTAAGCGGCTGCTCGTCCAGATCAAGGCACACGAAAAACTCGCGACCTCTGGAATGTTCACCGACATGGACGTGGAGTTGAAGGCTCTGCTAGATACCAGGATCTCAGAGCTGGAAGAACGGATTGAGCAGGCCGTTGCCGCCGATGGAACACTGGCCGAAACCGCCCGCATCCTGCGCTCGATTCCAGAGGTCGGCCCGGTTGCCAGCACTATGCTGATCGCCGAAATGCCCGAGCTCGGGACCATATCCGGAGAACAGGCCGCAGCCTTGACGGGGTTCGCTCCTATAGCGCACGACAGCGGTGCGTTGCGGGGCAAACGAACCATCGCCGGCGGGCGGCGCGCCCTGCGGCATGTCCTGTTCCAGGCCGCCCTCGTCGCAGCAAATTATAACCCCACCCTGAAAGCCTTCGCGCAACGACTGCGCGACGCAGGAAAACCGCACAAGGTCATCATCACTGCGGTCGCACGAAAGCTCGTCAATATCGCTAACGCTCTATGCAAAGCCCGTAAACCATGGGGCCTTCAAGGCGCATGACGGATACAGTTGCTAGCAGGGTGCTGAAATAGTCGGGCCTCGACGCCGGTTGCGGAACATGATTCATCTGCCGCGGATCAACGGCGGAG
>NZ_JAATOS010000249.1:0-5984 GCF_011806505.1 Salipiger sp. HF18
TCGGGAGCGTGCCGTAATCCGGCAGCCCCGCCGTGTGGTCGAGAAGCTGGCGCAGGCTGTGGGGCGCGTCCCCGAGGCGCCCATCGAGCGTGACCTTGCCCTCGGCGGCGAGCTGCAGGGCAAGCGCCGCGATCACGGTCTTGGTGAAGCTCCAGTAGGGGAAGAGCAGCGACGGGTCGCCGAAAGCGGTCTCGCCGCTGGCAGAGATCCGGTGCGCGGGAAGCGGGGTCGGGGACATGCGGGACGGTCCGGGGGGCGTGACAGGGGGGGCTAGGCGGGTTGCCTGATCCCGGTTTTGCGAACGAGCTGCGCTTTCGGCTGAGCCAGGGGCTCTCGGCAATTGGGGCGCAGCCCGTCCCGGCGTTGGGTCACGTCGGCGCCTCGGCCTCTTCGGGATAGAGCGCGCGGCATTGCGCGACGTCGCGTTGGGCGTTGGTGCGCAGCGAGGGGATGTCCCTGGCGAGCTCGGCGTCGCGGGCCTGCAGCGCGGCCTTGTCGACCGGCACGCGTCGGGTCACCGGCTGGGTGTCGTTGTCCCAGCAATAGGACATGAAGCCGCCCCGGGTGCGGCAGGGCACGTAGCGCGAACGGGTCTCGAACTCGGTCTTGTAGGTGTAGCCGCGGGCAAGATCCTTGGCGATGCGCTCGCGCTCCTGCACGGCCGAGCGCCACGGTCCGGAGGCATCGCTGATGCAACGCTCCTGCGGGGTGCCGCAGGCAGCGAGCACCAGAAGGCCGAGCAGGGGAATCGCGAAGGCGTTGCGCATGGTCAATAGTTTATCCCCAGCGGAGCGCCTGTCGAGTCCCTCGACGTCGCAGGAAGGGTGGCGGCGCGCACCAATCCCCGTATCATCGCGGCAGGAAACCGTTGCCGGCGCCCGGCGCGGTGCAAGAGAAGAGGACATGTCATGACCGCCATCCACCGAGTTTCCGCCGCCGCCCTGCTGCTTGGCCTGCTCGCCGCCTGCGAGCCCGAGATGGTCGAAGAGGCCGGCGCCTGCAGCCCCGAACGGTTCACCCCGCTGATCGGCTCGAACATCGCCGCTGTGTCGCTGCCCGCCGACGCCAACATCCGCGTGCTGGCCCCGAACTCGGTCATGACGATGGACTTCAACCCCACGCGGGTGAACATCAAGCACGACGCCGAAGGGGTGATCACCGAGGTCACCTGCGGCTGACGTTTCTGGCGATCCCTTCGGCACCCCGGATCGGAAGTGCCGCGGGGGTCGCAGACCTTCCCGCTTCCGCCGCTTCCCGTTGCCGCCGCGCTGGCCGGGGCGGCCGGCGGTCGAGCGGCCGCGGGATTTGACGGCGGCCTCGGAGGCGGCGTCGACCGCCGATTGCCGCGCCAGCGGGTCGTCGTGGATGGCAAGGTCCACCGCCTCGAGCCGCTTGATCTCGTCGCGCAGGCGCGCGGCCTCCTCGAACTCGAGATTCTCGGCCGCCTTGCGCATGTCGGTGCGCAGCCCGTCCAGCACCGCCTCGAGATTGCCTCCCGCGCGGCTGCTGTCGATGGTTGCCGTCACGCGGTTCATGTCGACGTCGCCCTGGTAGAGCCCCGCGAGAATGTCATCGACGTTCTTCTTCACGGTGGCGGGCGTGATGCCGTGTTCCTCGTTGTACGCGACCTGCTTCTCGCGGCGGCGGTCGGTCTCGGCCATGGCGCGTTCCATCGAGCCGGTGATGCGGTCGGCGTACATGATGACGCGGCCCTCGGCGTTCCGCGCCGCCCGGCCGATGGTCTGGATCAGCGAGGTCTCGGAGCGCAGGAAGCCCTCCTTGTCGGCGTCGAGGATGGCCACCAGCCCGCATTCGGGAATGTCGAGGCCCTCGCGCAGCAGGTTGATGCCGATCAGCACGTCGAAGGCGCCGAGCCGCAGGTCGCGCAGGATCTCGATGCGCTCGATGGTGTCGATGTCCGAGTGCATGTAGCGCACCTTGATGCCCTGCTCGTGCAGGTACTCGGTCAGGTCCTCGGCCATGCGCTTGGTGAGCACGGTGCAGAGCGTGCGGAACCCGTCCTTGGTCACCTTGCGGATCTCGTCGAGCAGGTCGTCGACCTGCTTCTCTACGGGCCGGATCTCGACCATCGGATCGAGCAGGCCGGTGGGGCGGATCACCTGCTCGGTGAAGACGCCGCCGGCCTCTTCCAGTTCCCACGCGGAGGGGGTGGCCGAGACGAAGACCGACTGCGGGCGCATCGCGTCCCATTCCTCGAACTTGAGCGGGCGGTTGTCCATGCACGACGGCAGGCGGAAACCGTGCTCGGCCAGCGTGAACTTGCGCCGGTAGTCGCCCCGGTACATGCCGCCGATCTGCGGGACGGTGACGTGGCTCTCGTCAGCGAAGACGATGGCGTTGTCGGGGATGAACTCGAACAGCGTGGGGGGCGGCTCGCCCGGCGCGCGGCCGGTGAGATAGCGCGAGTAGTTCTCGATGCCGTTGCACACCCCGGTGGCCTCGAGCATCTCGATGTCGAAATTGGTCCGCTGCTCCAGGCGCTGGGCCTCGAGCAGCTTGCCCTCGTTCACCAGCTGGTCGAGCCGCTGCCGCAGCTCCTTCTTGATCTGCACCACCGCCTGATTCATCGTGGGCTTCGGCGTCACGTAGTGCGAGTTCGCGTAGACCCGGATGCGCTCGAAACTGCCGGTCTTCTCGCCGGTGAGCGGGTCAAACTCGGTGATCGCCTCCAGCTCCTCGCCGAAGAACGACAGCTTCCACGCCCGGTCCTCGAGGTGGGCGGGCCAGATCTCGAGACTGTCGCCGCGCACCCGGAACGAGCCGCGCTGGAAGGCCTGGTCGTTGCGCCGGTACTGCTGCGCCACGAGATCCGCCATGATCTTGCGCATCTCGTATTCGCTGCCGACGTGCAGGTCCTGGGTCATGGCGCCGTAGGTCTCGACCGAACCGATACCGTAGATGCAGGACACCGAGGCCACGATGATCACGTCGTCGCGTTCGAGCAGCGAGCGGGTGGCCGAGTGGCGCATCCGGTCGATCTGCTCGTTGATCTGGCTTTCCTTCTCGATATAGGTGTCCGACCGCGCCACGTAGGCCTCGGGCTGGTAATAGTCGTAGTAGCTGACGAAATACTCGACCGAGTTGTCCGGGAAGAAGCCCTTGAACTCGCCGTAGAGCTGGGCCGCCAGCGTCTTGTTGGGCGCGAGAATGATGGCCGGACGCTGGGTCTCCTCGATCACCTTGGCCATGGTGAAGGTCTTGCCCGTGCCGGTCGCCCCCAGCAGCACCTGGTTGCGCTCGCCGTCGCGCACCCCGGACGACAGCTCGGCGATGGCGGTGGGCTGATCGCCCGCCGCGGTGAACTCGGTGTGCATGACGAAGCGCTTGCCGCCCTCGAGCTTCTCGCGCGTCTTCACGTCAGGCGCGGGCGCGTGCATCATCGGCTGCGTCTTGTCGGAATGGGCGTAAGGCATGTGGGAGGCTCCTCGGGGCAGGCCTGTCAGAATTGTTGCCTCGGGCCCGAGATT
Source organism: Salipiger sp. HF18 (assembly GCF_011806505.1). Classification (NCBI taxonomy): domain Bacteria; kingdom Pseudomonadati; phylum Pseudomonadota; class Alphaproteobacteria; order Rhodobacterales; family Roseobacteraceae; genus Salipiger; species Salipiger sp. HF18. The sequence goes on from NZ_JAATOS010000249.1 coordinate 3,489, forward strand.
CAAGAGCCTCTTGCCGAACGCGGGCTGCCCGAAAAAACTGCAGCCCGGCGGGCGCGGCGCGTCTGTCGGGTAAGCTTCTGTTTAAGCGTGAAATTCCCGTCGGGCCCTCGTCCCTGGCGGGTGCGGCGCGCCGTCGCGGTCCTATTTTCCCTTTGATGAAAGATCAGTTTTGGACATACCTTTTAGCGGCAAGCAGCTGGCCCGGCCGACCGGAGGGCACGACACCACCCCTCGCTCCCCTGTGCTGTCGGGACGACCGGGCCCTGCTTGCACCAGCGCAACCGTGCCGCGGAAAATCGCGCCGATTTCCGCCTGATCCCTTGCCCTGTTTCCGCAAATCCCCGATAACGCTTCGTGATCTTCAGGAGGGATTCCATGCGCGCACGGATCTACCAGCCGGCCAGGACCGCAATGTCGTCGGGCCAGGGCAAGACCAAGTTCTGGTGCCTCGAGTTCGCCGCCAGCTCCCCGCGCGAAGTCGATCCGCTGATGGGCTGGACCTCGTCCTCGGACACCCAGTCGCAGGTACGGCTGAAGTTCGACAGCAAGGAGGCCGCGCTCGACTACGCCCGCGAGAACGGGATCGAGGCGACCGTGCAGGAACCCCACAAGCGCAAGACGAACGTCCGCCCGCGCGGCTACGCCGAGAACTTCGCGGTCGATCGCCGCGGCGCCTGGACGCACTGAGCCCTCACCGACAGGGCGCAGGGCGGTCCGCGCCTGCGACGCGGTCCCGCGCCACAGGCCAGTCGTAGCGATCCGGTCGCCGCACCCCGCGGCGTGGCCGGTGTCGGAAAGGTGGCCGCCATGACAGAACAGATCCGGACCTTCGTCGGGGGAGACATCTTCGACGGCCAGCGCACCCTCACGGACCATGCCCTGCGGATGCAGGGGGCGAAGGTGCTGGCGCTGGCGCCCCGCGCGGAACTGGCGACCGAGGGCACCGTCACCGACCTCGGCGGCGACCTGCTGGCGCCGGGCTATGTCGACGGCGGGGTGATGGTCAACGACGGCCCGAACCCCGAGGACCTTCGCCGCATCGCCGCCGCCCACCGGGGCCTTGGGGCCACCACCATCCTGCCGACGCTGATCACCGACACCTACCAGCACAGCCGCGACGCCATCGAGGCGGTGCGCGCGGCGCTCGCCGCGGGTGTGCCGGGGATCGGCGGGCTGCATCTCGAGGGCCCGCACCTGTCGCTGGCGCGCAAGGGCGCCCATGACGGCCGGCTGGTGCGCCGGATGGAGCGGCGCGACCTCGACATGCTCTGTGCCGCCGCCGCCGACCTGCCGGTACTGATGGTGACCATCGCCCCCGAAAGCGTGAGCCCCGACCAGGTGGCCGAGCTTGCCGGGGCAGGGGCGCTGGTGTCGCTCGGCCACACGGACGCCGATTACGACACCTGCATGGACTACCTCGAGGCCGGCGCGCGCTGCGTCACCCATCTTTTCAACGCCATGAGCCAGATGGACAAGCGCGAGCCCGGGCTCGTGGGGGCGGCGCTCTCCGAAACGGGCCTCGCAGCGGGGCTCATCGCCGACGGCGAACACGTCCACCCGGCGGCGATGCGCATCGCGCTGGGCGCCCGTCCCGAGGACATCTTCCTCGTCACCGACGCCATGGCGGTCGCGGGAACCGGGGACCGGAGCTTCCGGCTGAACGGGCGCGAGATCCGCCGCTGCGACGGGCGGCTGGTGCTGGCCGACGGCACGCTCGCGGGCGCGGATCTCGATCTCACGCGGGCGGTGAACGTGCTGGTGGCGGATGTGGGGATCGCGCTGGACCGTGCGCTCGCCATGGCGACTTCGGTTCCGGCAAGACTGGCGGGGCTGCCCGAGGGCATCGGCGCGCTGCGGCCCGGCGCCGAGAGCACGCTCATCCGGCTGGCGAAACGCCCCCACGGGCCGGAGCTGCCAGGGGGCATCTGACCCGCCTCTCCCCCTGGGGAGGCCCCGGGCCCTTCCAATGGCTTCAAATATCCCGGGGGTCCGGGGGCAGAGCCCCCGGTCCTGTCTTCAGGGTCAGAGCACCGTCAGGCGCTCAGAGCATGCCTTCCGACTTGGCCCACTCCAGCGCCCGGTCGAGCGCACGCCCGAAGCGGGCAAGGATCTCGGTGATGTCGTCCTCGGTCACGATCAGCGGCGGGCAGAAGGCCACGGTCTCGTAGACGTTGCGCACGATCAGGCCTTCCTCGGCGCAGAGCGCGACGACCTTCGCGGCCATGGAACCCGCGGGCTCGAAGGCCTCCCGCTTTTCGCGGTCCTTGGCAAGCTCGACGCCGGCGATGAGGCCGACGCCACGCACTTCGCCCACCAGCGGGTGATCGGCGAACTTGCGCAGACCCGCCTGGAACATCGGCTCCAGACGCTCGGCGTTGCCCATCAGATCCTTCTCTTCGATGATCTTCAGGTTCTCGAGACCCACGGCGCAGGCGACGGGGTGGCCCGAGCCGGTGAAGCCGTGGCCGAAGGTGCCGAGCTTGGCGGTGTTGTCGG
>NZ_JAATOS010000250.1:0-5939 GCF_011806505.1 Salipiger sp. HF18
CGCCGATCTGCTGCGCCTCGTTGCCGAGCTGGCCCGACGGGAAGTTGGTGACGGTGTAATCGCCGCCCGAGAGCTCTTCGACCTTCTCGGCGAAGAACTGGACGCCCTCGTCGAACGGGGTGCCCGGGGCGCCGAAGTGGCCGATCTTGATGTCGCGGGCGGCGGCGGGCGCCGCGAGCGTCGCGGCAAGGCCGGCTGCGGCGATCAGAGCGCCGAGGGGTTTGTGGAAGGTCATTGGCATTCTCCTGTCAAAGCGTCCCGGGACGAGCCGGAAGCGATTCCCTGTCTCTTGTTGAATCGGGTTCTACGGTAGCCGATCATGACTGAACAATCGCAGATTATCGACCGTTCGGGCAATATCTGTGAAAAATCGGCGTTGATACTCCCAAAACCCCAGAAATATCGTCACAATTGCATAAAATATGTGCGAACGGAAGATCCGGCGAAGCCAAAACCCGTCGCTTCAGCGGATTTCACCCATCGGAAACCGGGCCGAAGGCGCCCTGCCCCGGGTTTCCGCGCCCGCATTATTGCCGCTTTGCGACAGGCTCCGCGGGATCCGGCACTTTCCGCGTGACCTTTGGCAAACGGCTCTGTAATTTTTGCCCGAAACCACAGTGGCAGCCCTCGCCGCCCGTGACGGGAGGCGCCGCGCTGCCACGCGACCCCGTCCGAACAGGAAAGACCGCACCATGCCCTCCGACACCACGCCGCTTCCCTTCATCTGCCGCAAGTCGCCCGCGCGGGGCTCGCAGGGGGTGGTGGTCACCAACCACCCGCTGGGCTCGGCCGCCGGCCACGAGATGCTGGCCTTCGGCGGCAACGCGGTGGATGCGGCCGTGGCGGCGCTGCTGGCGCTGACCGTGGTCGAGCCGATGATGGTGGGCATCGCGGGCGGCGGCGTCTCGCATCTGCGCCTGCCCGATGGCACGCACACCGTCTATGACTGCCTGTCGCAGGCCGGGGCCTCGGCCACGCCCGGGATGTTCACGCCGGTGTCGGACCGGCTGCCCGACTACATGGAGACCGCGGGCCGCCGCAACCTCGTGGGCGCGTCCTCGGTGGCGGTGCCGGGCAACCTGCGCGGCTGGTGCCAGATGCACGCCCAGCACGGCGCGCTGCCCTTCGCCGACGTGATCGCGCCGGCGATCCGGCTCGCCGCGGGCGGCTTCCCGGTCACCAGCTACCTGTCGTCGAACATCGAGCGCCACGCCGAGGACATGATCAACGATCCGGTGATCTCGTCCATCTTCCTGCCCGACGGCACCCCCGCCAAGCCCGGCCACCGGCTGGTGCAGGCGGATTACGCGGAAAGCCTTCGCCTGATCGCGACCGAGGGCGCGGACGCCCTGCACGGCGGTGCATTGGGGCAGGCGCTGGTCGACCGTCTGAACACCGGCGGCGAGGATGCGGGCCACGTCTCGATGGACGACCTGCGCACCTACGTGGCGCGCGAGCGTGACGCCATCTTCGGCACCTACCGTGGCCACGACATCGTGGGCCCGCCGCCGCCCGCCTCGTCGGGCGTGCACGTGACGCAGATGCTGAACATGCTCGAGGCCTATGACCTGAAGGCCATGGGCTTCGACAGCGTCGAGAAGCTGCACCTGCTGGCCGAGGTCATCCGCGTCGGCTTCGAGGATCGCCGTGCCGCCTCGGGCGACCCGGATTTCGTCGACATCCCCGTGCAGAAGCTGATCTCCAAGGAATATGCCGCCGAGTGCCAGGCCCGTCTGCGCGACGTGGGCGGCGCGACCCCGGTGCCGCCGGGCTACGAGAGCAACAACACCACCCACATCACCGTCGCCGACCGCGACGGGCGGATCGTGTCGGCCACGCACACCATCAACGGCCTCTTCGGCGCGCGCATCATGGTGCCTGGCACGGGCATCATCCCGAACAACTACATGTACAACTTCGACCCGCACCCGGGGAAAGCGCTCTCGGTCATGCCGGGCAAGCGGGTGCCGACCTCGATGGCGCCGATGATCGTGCTCAGGGACGGCAAGCCCGCGTTCGCGCTGGGGCTGCCCGGCGCGCTGCGGATCTTCCCCTCGGCGATGCAGGCCATCGTCAACATGATCGACTTCGGCATGACCCCGCAGCAGGCGGTCGAGGCGCCCCGCGTCTGGACCGAGGGCGCGCATGTGGAGCTCGAGCCCGCCTACGCCCACCACAAGGACGCGCTGGCGGCCAAGGGCCACGAGGTGCAGATCGTGCCGCATATCGCGGGCGGGATGAACGCCATTGCCTTCGGGGCCGATGGCGAGATGACGGGCGCTGCCTGCTGGCGCGCCGACGGAACCGTGTCGGCGCTCGGCGGCGGCCTTGCAGGCGAGGGAATTGCGTTCCACATCTGAAGGTAACGCAAGGACAGCACGCCAGGAGAAACGGAAAGATGACACAGAAGACACTGCTGCTGACCGGGGCCAGCCGGGGAATTGGCCATGCCACGGTGAAGGTGTTCCAGGCGGCCGGGTGGCGGGTGTTGACGGTGTCCCGCACCGCCTTCGACTCGCGCTGCCCATGGCACGCGGGGGCGACCGACCACATCCAGGGCGACCTCGCCGATCCCGACGCGCGCGACGAGATGGTCGAGCGGGTGCGCGAGGCGCTCGGCGGGGCCGGGCTCAACGCCATCGTCAACAACGCCGGCATCTCGCCCAAGGGCGAGGGGGGCGCGCGCCTCGGCATCGCCGACAGCTCGGACGAGGTCTGGCGCCAGGTGATGAACGTCAACCTGTTGGGGCCCGCCTCGCTGATGCGCGACCTGCTGCCCGAACTTTCGGCGGCCAAGGGCACCGTGGTCAACGTGGGCTCGATCGTGGGCAGCCGCGTGCACCCCTTCGCCGGGGTGGCCTATGCCTGCTCCAAGGCCGCGCTCGGGGCGCTGACCCGCGAGGCGGCGGCCGAGCTCGGCCCGCGCGGGGTGCGGGTGAACATGGTGACGCCGGGGGAGATCGAGACCGAGATCCTGTCGCCGGGCACCGAGGACATGCTCGAGGTCATCCCGCTGCGCCGCCTGGGCAAGCCCGACGAGGTGGCGCGGGTGGTGCTGTTCCTGTGCTCGGAACAGGCCTCCTACGTGAACGGCGCGGTCATCGACGTGAACGGTGGCCAGCATGCCTGACCCGGCGGCGTGCCGATTGCGGGGGCATCCCCGCATCGGCGCGTCCGTCCGGCCGGGCCATTCCGCGGGCGGAGATGCGCGCGGGGCGGGTGGCAGGGACCCTCTCCCGCGCAGCTCAGCAGTACGGGCAAAAGAAAAGCGCCCGCCGGGGGGCGGGCGCTTTCGGTCGGTCGGACCAAGATCAGTAGCCGCGCTTGGCGTCGGCCAGGTCGGCGCAGGTGCCTGTTTCCTCGAAGGTCTTGAGGTTCGCGGCGATGATCCGGCCGCCGGTCACGGCGTCGATCTGCGAGGCCACGTGCGGGGTCACGGTGATCGCCGGGTGATCCCAGAACTGGTGCTCGGCGGGCAGCGGCTCGATGTGGAACACGTCCAGCGTCGCCTGCTTGATCTGGCCGCTTTCCAGCGCCTCCAGCAGATCGGCATCGACGAGGTGCGGACCACGCGCGCAGTTGATCAGGCAGGCGCCCTCGGCGAGCTTGCCGAAGAGCTCGGCGTTCAGGATGCCCGTGGTCTGCTCGGTCAGCGGCAGCAGGTTCACGAGGATCTCGCAGCCGTCGAGGAAGGCGTCCATGCCCTCGGGGCCGGCAAAGGTCTCGACGCCGGCGATGTCCTTGGGCGACTTCGACCAGCCACGGGTGTTGAAGCCGAGCGCCGACAGGGTCTGCGCGGCGGCCGCGCCGAGATTGCCGAGGCCCATGACACCGACGGTGCGGTTGGGGGCGACGGGCACCACGATGGCGTGCCAGTCCTTCTCGGCCTGCGCCTGAAGCTGGCGCGGCATGTCGCGGTGGTGGCGCAGCACGTGCAGGGCCACGTATTCGCGCATCCGCTGGGTCAGGTCGTCGCCCACGGTGCGGATGATCGGCACGCCCTCGGGCAGCTCGCTGTCGGCGAGCACGTGGTCGATGCCGGCGCCGATCGAGACCACGGCCTTGAGGTTGGGGAACTTGGCGATGTCACCGGTGCGGGGGCGCCAGACGACGGCGTATTCCACTTCGGCGGGGTCGGTCACGGCGTCGAGCGCCTTGACCGTCCAGCCCGGCAGCATCTCGGCCAGCATGTCCACCCACCACTGGGTCTTGTCTTCGAGGGGGAGGTAGAGGGCGACGGTCATAGTGGCTCCTTTGAGTCGTTTGTCTTTGGGGATCTGTCATGAATTTCAAGCAGCTGGAGGCCTTCTACTGGCTGAGCCAGTTCGGCAACCACCGCCAGACGGCCGAGTTTCTCGGGCTCACGCAGCCCGCGGTCTCGGCGCGCATCCATTCGCTCGAGAAGGATCTGGGAAAGACCCTCATCGACCGGGATGCGCAGGGGTTCGTTCTCACGGACCAGGGGCTCGAGGTGGCGGAGTTCGCCGTCCAGTTCCTCAACCTGCGCGAGGCCATGATGGGCCGGCTGCAGGACAAGAAGAAACGCCGCCTGACCGTGGGTCTCGCGGGCATGGCCGCGCTGACCTGGGGGCCGCTGCTGCGCGACGCGGCCGATGCCGACGGCGAGATCATGCTCGACATCTACTCGGGCTCGGACCTGCAGCTGCGCGGCTTCGTCGAGGCAGGCACGCTGGATGCGGCCTTTACCGCCAGTGGCGACCGGGTCTGCGCCGATTTCGGAGTGCAGTACGACGTGGGCTGGGTGGCGCATCCCGACGTGATCGCCGGGCGCTCCCTGCCGATGCCGCCGGAAGAGCTGCGGGCGCTGCCGCTGGTGCTCTACCCGAAGACCTCGCCGCTCTTCAATCCGGTGGCGGAATACGTCGAGGAGATGCGCGACCAGCCGGCGCCGCGGCACTACGGAAACTCGCTCGCCACGATCTGCGACATGGTGCGCAAGGGCTACGGTGCCTCGGCGCTGGCGCTCACCGCGCTCGAGCAGGACATCGCGGCGGGCCGGGTCGTCGAGATCCCGGCCACCGCACCGCTGCCGCCGCTCGTGGTGGCCTGCCCCCACGCCACCCGTGCCCGCCGCAAGCAGGTGGACACGGTGCTGGGCCTCGCTCGGGAGGCGGCGCTGGCATGGTGTGCAGAGCATGGGCGCTACGCCTCCTTCACCGACCTCTAGGGTCAGGCCTTGAGCTTGTCCTCGATCATCTTGGACGCGCCGGACATCTCGCCGAGATGCGTGCCCTCGGTGATCTTGGCCTCGTTGACGCGGCCGCGCTCGGTCAGGAATTCGCCGCGCTCGAGCACTTCGTCGAGATCCTCGGGGGCGATGAAGAGCACGCCGCAGTCATCGGCCAGCACCGCGTAGCCAGGCAGAACCGCCGCGCCGTTGATCGAGACCGGCACGTTGAAGCCGCCGCCGGTGTTGTAGAGGCGGGGGGGGACGGGCGAGGCGCCGCGCGACCACATGGCGAAGTCCTGCTCGGCAATCTCGGCGGTGTCGGTGTGGGGGCCGTCGACGCAGCCGCCCTCGAGCCCGATCATCGCGGCCATGCGGGTCACGCCGCCGCCCCAGCAGGCATACTTGGTGTCGCCCAGACGGTCGACCGCAAGGAAGTAGCCCGGTCCGCACTGGCTGAGGCAGTGGTGCAGCAGCGTCGAGTCGAGCCCGGGGATGGCCAGCGTCGCCACGGTCGCGGCGACCACCTTGCCCGGCAGCACCGGCTGCACGGCGGGACCGGCGAAACCGAAGTGGTAGAAGTGGCCGATGGTGGCGGTTTCGAGCTTTGCGAGCCGGTCGAGCTTCTCCTGCGGGATCTTCTCCGGCATCGGGTTCAGCTTGTAGATCAGGTTGGACATAGAGGTCTTCCTAGTTTTGGGGCCCGAGGATCAGGTCGGGCAGGAACGTGACGGTTTGCGGCACGTAAGTG
>NZ_JAATOS010000024.1:0-26599 GCF_011806505.1 Salipiger sp. HF18
GGCGACAGGTGTGTTCATATATCAGAACTTGAGTTCCCTTATGTGAACCAACAGCAGGAATCACGACACCATGACCAGACTTGACCGACGCAGCTTCCTGGCCTCGACGGGGGCGATCACCCTCGGCGCGATGATCCCGGGAATGGGCCGCGCCGCCGGCGACAGCTTCACCTCCACCGTCTTCGGCGGCGTGTGGGAACAGAATTACCGCAAGGCCATCGTCGACAGCTTCGAAGCCTCGACCGGCGCGACGGTGAACCTTCAGCTCGGCTCCTCGGCGGAATGGCTGACCAACGCCATCGTCAACCGCGACGCCCCCGAGATCGACATGCTGATGCTGCCCTACCCCGACAGCATCAAGGCCATCATGGCCGACATCGGCATCGAGCTGACGCCCGAGGACATCCCCAACATCGCCAATATCGAGCCGGTCTGGTGGGAGCAGTACAAGAAACGTGGCGTCGGGCTCGACTACGCCTCCTACGGCATCGCCTACCGCACCGACCTCGTCGACGCGCCGATCACCAAGTGGGAAGACCTGTTCCGCCCCGAGCTCGCCGGCAAGATCTCGATCCCCGACATCGGCACCTGGGGCTCGTGGGAAATGCTCGTGATGCTGGCCAAGCTGCGCGGTGGCTCCGAGGAAAACCTCGAGCCTGCCTTCGAGGCGCTGGCCGAGCTCAAGCCGAACATCCGCCGCTTCTTCACCTCGTCCACCGACGCGATGTCGATGCTGGACGCGGGCGAGGTCGTCGCCGTCGGCATGACCACCAACATCCCGCCCTACGCGCTGATCGATGCCGGCAAGCCCGTCGAGTTCGTCTTCCCCGAGGAAGGCGCGATGGTCGGCATGGTGTCCTACCACATCGCCGAGGGCGCCTCGAATCCCGAGCTCTGCAAGCAGTTCATCAACCACGCGATCTCGCTCGAGGCACAGGAAGCCTTCTGCAACGCCGTGATCGCGGGCCCGGTGCGCCCCGACGCCAAGCTGACCGGCAAGGCCGCCGAGCGGGTGCCTGCGCTTGACCAGCTGACCCTCTTCGACTGGTTCAGGATCGTGCCGCAGATGCCGATGCTGACGGATCGCTGGAACTACGAGGTCTCCCTGTGATCCCCCAGACGACCGAACTGACCCACCCGCAGGCCGATGGCCTGCGGGGACTCGACGCCCCCGAAGCCGCAGCGCTCGTCTGCGCAGGCCAGCCCTGCCCCGCGCCCCTGCGCGCGGCGGCGGCGCGGGCCGAGATCCTGCTGGTGCAGGTCACCCCCACCGACCGGGTCGAACCCACCGACCAGCTCGACGGCCACGGCGCCGTCACCATCAGCCACACCGGCCCCTCGCCCTTCTACGCCTCGGACATCGACCTCGTGCTGCGCTCGAACGGGGTGCGCACGCTTTACGTCTGCGGCGATCCCGTTGCCGGGATGCGCCTTGCCTATGACGCGCAGCGCAAGGGCTACCGCGCCGTGCTGGTGCGCGCCGGCAACGCGCCGGCCGACGTGCTCGGGCTGCGGATGCCGCAGATCTCGCAGGCGGAACTGACCGGACAGCTCGCGGGCACCGCGCCCGGCGCGCGCAACTGGCACGAGGCCGTCAAGGCCGAACGCATGGCCCGGCCCTTCGCCGCGCGGCTCGAGCCCACGCGCACCGCGCTCCTCATGATCGACGTGCTCAACGACTTCTGCGCCGAGGACGGCGTGATCGCCAAGACCAAGGCCGCGATGCCCCGCGTCACCGAGGCGCTGCCGCGGATCCGAACGCTGCTCGAAGGCGCCCGAGCCGCCGGGGCCCACGTGCTGCACGTGCAAGCGATCTACGGCCCGATGTTCCGCGGCCAGGGCTCGCCCTACCGCTACCCCTCGACCCAGACCCGCGAGGGCGCCGTCTGGTGTGCCTCCGCCGCCGACATCACCGGCGCCGCCCCGGCCTTTGACCCGACCATGGTCGAGGTCTGCCGCGAGGGCACCTGGGGCGCCGATTTCGTCGAGGGCATGGCCCCCGTCGACGGCGAGACCGTGATCCGCAAGCACCGCTACTCGGCCTATCTCGACACCGCGCTCGACGCCGAGCTGCGCCGCCGCGGCATCGAGACCGTGGTGCTGGCGGGCGTGACCACCAACTGCTGCGTCGAGAGCACGGCACGCGATCTCGCGATGTCGGACTATGATACGGTGATCGCCGAGGACTGCGTCGCGGTGAAGGATCTCGTCCTGCCGCTGCACGACGCCAGCATCGAACAGATCCGGACCTATTTCGGCATCGTCACCCCTTCGGACAGGATCCTGGACGCATGGCACTGACCGATACCGCCCCCGCCCCGCGCGCGGCGCCCGCCCCGCGCAAGCCGGTCTCGCCCGCGTGGCTGACGCTGCCCGGGCTCTGCTTCCTCGTCTTCGTGCTGCTGCTTCCCGTGGGCTGGCTGATGGCGCTGAGCCTCAAGCCGTCGATGCCGGGCGCCTTCACCATGGAGGGCGACTGGACCATCGCCAACTACCTGCGCTTCTTCAGCCAGCCGTTCTACTACTCGACGCTGATCAAGACGCTCTGGGTCTCGGCGCTGACCACCGGCATCACCGCGGTGCTGGGCTACGCGCTGGCGCTGATCATCTGGACGGCCAGCCCCGCGAAGCGCGGCTGGATCGTGCTGATCGTTCTGTCGCCGCTGCTCGTGTCGATCGTGGCCCGCACCTACGGCTGGATGATCATGCTTGGCGACCGCGGCATCCTCAACCAGGCGCTGCTGGCGCTCGGCGTGATCGAGGAGCCGATCCAGATCATGTACACCTCGGCCGCGGTCATCGTCGGGCTCGTGCATGTCTTCGTGCCCTTCATGGCGCTCTGCGTGCTGACCTCGCTCGAGAAGATCGACCCCAAGGTCCCCGAGGCCGCGATGACCTTCGGCGCCAGCCGCTGGGCCGTGCTGCGCCGGATCCTGCTGCCGCTGACGGTGCCGGGGCTGGCCTCGGGCCTGACCATCGTCTTCTCGCTGGCGATCTCGTCCTACGTGACCCCCGCCCTGATGGGAGGGCCGCGCTCGGGGATGCTGACCACCTTCATCTACCAGCAGTTCGCGGTGACGCTGGACTGGCGCTTCGGGGCCGTTCTGGTGACCTTGCTGCTGGCGCTGACGCTCGTGGTGCTGACCTCGATCCTGGCGCTCGCCGCCCGCATGACCGCGACGTGGAGCAAATGATGTCGACCTATTTCTCGCTCTTCCGGCGCACCGGCACCGCGGCGCTCTTTATCTTCCTGCTCGCCCCTCTGGTCGCCGTGATCATCGTCTCGGTCAACGCGGGCGCCACGCCGAAATTCCCGCCCGAGGGCTTCTCGTTGCGCTGGTACGGCGCGGCGCTCGCCAACCCGGCCTTCACCGGATCGGCGCTGACCTCGCTGGTGCTGGCGGCGGTGGCCACCGCGCTCGGCACGCCGCTCGGCGTCGCGGCGGCCTTCGGCATCGCCCGCGGCAAGCTGCCCAGCAGCCTTCGCGGACTGCTCGAGGCGATCTTCCTGTCACCGCTCATCGTGCCGGGCATCGTGATCGGCGTGGCGCTGCTGGTCACGCTCTCGACCGCCGGGCTGCGCGACGCATGGCTGCGGCTGACCCTCGGCCACGTGCTGCTGGTCATGCCTTACGTGATCCGCACCAGCCTCGCGGCGCTGCAAAGCTTCGACCCCTCGCTGGAGGAGGCCGCCCACACGCTCGGCGCCAGCCGCCGTCAGATCCTGACGCGGGTGACCCTGCCGGTGCTGCGCCCGGCCATCTTCGCCGGTGCTGCCTTCGGCTTCATCATCTCCTTCGACGACGCCGCCGTGTCGATCTTCCTGATCGACAGCAGCACCTCGACCCTGCCGCTCGCGATCATGAGCTACATGCAATACAACTTCGATCCCTCGATCGCGGCCGTGTCCTCCATGCTGATCGCCATCACCCTGGCCGGAGCCCTCGTCATCGAGCGCGTCTTCGGTCTCAAGAAATTCCTCGGAAACTGAACCATGGCCCAAGTCACCCTCTCGCGCATCACCAAGCGCTACCCCGGATCCGAGACCGCCGCGGTCGACGACGTCTCGCTCACCATCCCCAAGGGCAGCTTCACCACGCTGCTCGGACCGTCGGGCTGCGGCAAGAGCTCGACCCTGCGCATCGTCGCGGGCCTGTCCAGGCCCGACTACGGCGTGCTCCAGATGGACGGGCGCGACATCACCCATCTCTCCGCCGCCAGGCGCAACATCGGCATGGTGTTCCAGTCGCTGGCGCTGTTCCCGCACATGACCGTGGCCGAGAACGTGGCCTTCGGGCTCGAGATGCGCGGGATCGGCCGCTCCGAACGCGAGACCAAGGTCGCCCGGGCGCTCGACATCGTCGAGCTCGGCCACCTCGCCGCGCGGCATCCGCACCAGCTTTCGGGCGGCCAGCAGCAGCGCGTGGCGCTGGCCCGTGCGCTTGTGGTGGAGCCGTCGATCCTGATCCTCGACGAGCCGTTCTCGGCGCTCGACCGCAAGCTGCGCGAGACATGTCTTTTCTTGCTCTCCCGGCTCCCCCTCGACCCCGGCTTCACCGCCATGTTCGTGACCCACGACCAGGAAGAGGCCCTGACGCTCTCGGACAGCATCGTGGTGATGAACCAGGGCCGCATCGAACAGCAGGGCACCCCACGCGAGATCTACGGCGCCCCGCGCACCCGCTTCACCGCCGAGTTCATGGGCCTGTCGAACTTCCTGCCGGCCCGCTGCAACAACCGCGCCCTGTCCTTCGAGGGGCTGACCACCGAGATGCCGGCGGCGTTCGAGGCCGAGGGCAACTGCACCGTGGCGCTGCGCCCCGAGGGCCTGTCGCTCAGCAGCACCCGCCCCGAGGGCGCGGCGCTGAAGGGCCATCTCGCCGAGGCGATCTACCAGGGCGCCAGCACCAGCTACACGCTCGACCTGCCGTCGGGACGCCGGATCACAGCGCGCACGACCGACTGCGGCCTGCTGCCGGGACAGGAGGCCTGGATCGCCTGGACCCCCGAGGCCCTGCACGCCTTCGCCGCCTGAGACAGGCCATGACCACCGACATCCTCGCCCGCCCCTTCTCGGGGGCGGAAGGCCCCGGCCGTGCCGCGCTCGCCATTGCGGCGCTGTGCTCGGTCGCCGGGCAGATCACCGGACAGCCGAGCCTGACCTGGCTCGGCCTCGTGGCGCTTGCGGGCTTCGTTCTCTGCGACTGGCTGCGGGTGCGTGGCTCCGGGCGCACGGTGATGGCGCTGGCGGTGCTGCTGGCGCTGGGGACCGCGGCGCTGCTGCCAGAGGCGCGGCCGGTGATCCTTGCCGCCGCGACGCAGGGGCTTGGCTTTACAGCGCTGCTCGTGGCGCTGGCAACGCTGCGCCCGGCAATGCAGCGCTCGCGGCTGCTGGCGCAGGCGGCGGCCTGGTTGATCGGGCGCCCGCGCGGGCAGCGCTATGCCTCGGTCACCTACGGCGGCCACGGGCTGGCGCTGATCTTCAACGTGGGCGTGCTGCAGCTGATCGGCGACATCCTCGCCGCCGCCCGGCTCGACTTCCGCCAGCACCCGACAGCGCGGCACCTGCTCATGGGCACCATGCGCGGCTCGGCCGCCATCGCGCTCTGGTCGCCGCTGGCGATGGGCTTCGCGGTGGTGACCTCCTCCTTCGCGGCGCTCGACCCGCTGGCCTACATCGCGCTCGGCCTGACGCTGGCGCTGGTGCTGCTCGGCGCCGGCTGCCTGCTGCCGCGTCACGACCGGTCCGAGACGCTGGACCTGCCCGGCGACGGCAGCGCCAGGGCCATGGCGCTTCTGCTGCTGGGGGCGCTGGCGCTGCTGGCGAGCACCTCGGCGCTCTACCTGCTGGCCGGGCTCAGCTTCCTCACCGCGACCACCATCGTGGTGCCGCTCTTTGCCCTGGCCTGGATCCGCATCGAACCCGGCCCAGAGGGCGAACGGCCCTCGCCCGCCGTGCTGGCGACGCGGCTCTCGGACCTGCGCAACGAGATGTTCATCTTCGCGGGCTCCACCGTGATCGGGGCGCTGGCGGCGCTGCTCTTCACCCTCTACGGCCCGCAGTCGATCATCGCCGTCGACAGCCCGCTGATGCCGGTGGCGGTGCTGCTCTGCATCTGGGGTCTCTCGGTGGCCTCGACGCCGCCGTCGATCCCGGTGATCCTGATCGCGCAGCTGATGGCGACCTCGCCGCTGGCGCAGGACCACGCACTGTCGCTGGCGATGGCGCTTTCGGCGGGCTGGTCGCTGGGGATGATGGTCTCGCCGGTGTCTGCCACGCTGCTGCTCTCGGCGCGGATCGCAGAGGAGCCGGCACGGCGCATCGCGTGGGAGTGGAACCGCGGCTACACGGCCATCGCCGTGCCCCTGACCGCGGCGGCGCTGGCGCTGACCTACCTACTCGAGTGAGAGGTCCCGAGCGCCTCTTCGGCCTCGTAACGCAACGCCGACAGGGCGGCCGCGATCCCGGCGCGGATCGTGGCCGTCAGGCGCGACACCGGCATCGCCAGCGAGAACGCCAGCGGCGGCACCCCCGGCGGCACCCGCAGCGCGACCGCAAAGGAGCCGACGCCGGGCACGATGGCCGAGGGCAGGTAGCACACCCCCTGCGCGCTGATCTCGACCGGCTCGGGCCGGCCGTCCGCATCGGTCAGCACCTCGCCCGGACGGCAGAGCGCATGTCCGCCCGCGGTGCCGTGCAGCGGTGCCACATCGCCCACCGGAACGGTGAAGCTCAGCCCCTCCCGCACCAGACGGCGCGCCACCACGACGCGACTGTCATCGCGCCGCTCGACGAGGAAAGTGGTTTCGTTGGTCTCGTCCCGGAGCTGCTCCAGCAGCGGCAGCAGCGGCGCCAGCCACTGGCGATGCGCGAGGAACCCCTCGCTCAGCCGCAGCACCCTTGGCGAGAGGCTGAACTTGCGGTCCTCGTCCCGGGTGATGAACCCCGCCCCCTGCAGCGACTTCAGCAGCGCGCTGGCGGTGCTCTTCGGGATCCCGAGCCGCTCGGAGATCGCCATGTGGCCCATGGCCCCCATCTCGGCCAGAAGCTCGAGCATCTCGAGCGTGCGGATCGGGGAACTTGTTTCGGTGCGGGGGGCCAAGGCAGTCTCCAGTCGAACTGTCAGCGGTTTTGCAGCCTTCCCCCAGCCGCCGCAAGCCAATAGGGCAGCGCTCATGCCGGAATCCCTGGGACGCCGGGCTCAGGGGCAAGACCGTGGACATGCCCGAAGGCACCGCGGCCGACAGGCTGCTGGCGCTGGCGCTGGCGCTGGCGCTGGAAGAGGCCGGGATCACCACGGACGACATCAAGGGCGTGCCGATGGAGCCCTCGACCGTGGTCACCGCATTCGGCTCGGGCCAGGTCGACGCCGCCGGGATCTGGTTCCCGTTCGTGGACGTCATCAAGAAGCGCATCACGGGCCTGAACGAGCTCTCGTCGAACGAGGATTCCTTCCCCAACATCGCCTTCCCCTCGAGCTTCATCGTCAGCGATGAGACGGCGGCGACGAGGAGAGGATCATGAAGGTCAACGCGGTCATAAGGAAACCATCGACTTCCGCCGCGACAACCCCGAACGGTCGGTCGAGATCACCGCAACGTTCCCCGGCGTGCCCGTCGGAGCCGCTGCTGGCCGGTCTCAGACAGGCCGCCTGACACGGGGTGCCGTGCCGCCGCGGCGCAGTCGCGCCGGTCCCGACGCAAGCCATGCCCAACGCCCCGCCTCCCGGGGTGCAAGGGCAGCTGGCCTCGGGCCCCCGGCCGTCGCGCCTCGCGTCCCGCGGGGGGCACCACAAGGGGGAGCCCGGTGACCGGGCCCCCCTTCGATCTCAGGGCAGTGATCCGGGCCGCCGCTACTGCGGCATCACGATCTGCAGCTTCACATCGCTGTCCCGCGCCTCGACGGCGCGGTCGAAGCCCGCGATGCTGTCGGCGAAGGGAATGCTGGCCGAGATCAGAGGCTTCAGGTCCACCTTGCCCGCAGCCATGAGCGCGATCGCCCGGTCGTAGACATTGGCGTAGCGGAACACGGTCTCGACCCGCAGCTCCTTGGCCTGAAGCCCGACAATGTCGACCGGCACCGGATCGACCGGCATGCCCACCAGAACGATGGCGCCGCCCGGACGGGCCAGCCGGTGCATCGCGAGGATCGCCGGCGCCGCGCCCGAGCATTCGAAGACCACGTCCGCGCCCCAGCCATCGGTCGCCGCCGCAACTGCCTCGGGCAGCGGTGTCTCGCGGATGTTGACCGTCTCGATGCCGTCATAGGCCGCGATGATGTCGAGCTTGGGCTGGGCGAGATCCGCCACGATCACCCGCGCGCAGCCGCCCGCGAGCGCCGCAAGCGCCACCATCATGCCGATGGGCCCGGCCCCCGTGACCACGGCGGTGTCGCCGGGCTGGATCCGCGCGCGCAGCGCCGCCTGCATGCCGATGGCGAAGGGCTCGACCATGGCGCCCTCTGCGAAGCTGACCGCGTCGGGCAGCTTGTAGGTGAAGGCGGCGGGGTGGATGACCTCGGGGGCGAGGCAGCCATGCACCGGCGGCGTCGCCCAGAACGTCACCGCCGGGTCAACGTTGTAGATCCCGAGCTTGCTGGCCCGCGAGGTGGGATCGGGAATGCCCGGCTCCATGCAGACCCGGTCGCCGGGCACGAGGCCCGAGACCTCGGCACCGCAGGCGATCACCGTGCCCGAGGCCTCGTGGCCCAGCACCATGGGCTCGTTCACCACGAAATGGCCGATCTTGCCGTGGGTGTAGTAGTGCACGTCCGAGCCGCAGATGCCGACCGTGTGGGTCCTGATCCGCACGTCGCGCGGTCCCAGCGTGCCGGGGATGTCGAACTCGCGCAGGGACAGCCTGCCCTTTTCCTCCAGAACCAGTGCCTTCATGCCCTGTGTCTCCCTTGGATGATCTGATGCGGCGGGGCCGAACGCCCCGCCATGTGCCTTACGCTTCCCCGGCTCAGAGCGCGAGGCCCTGCGCGTCGAACCGGTGGATCGCGTTCTCGTCGGGGTTGAGCCAGACGGTGTCGCCGCGATGCACCCCGAACTCGCCGGCGGTGCGCACGTTGACCGGACCCACGTCGGTGTCGACGTGCAGGTAGGTGTCCGAGCCCAGATGCTCGGAGACGCTGACCCGCCCGCCCCAGAGCCCGCCCTCGCGCGAGGCGCGGATGTGCTCGGGCCGGATGCCGATGGTGGGGGCGCCGAGCCGCTCGGCCTCGGCGCCGCGGATGAAGTTCATCCTGGGCGAGCCGATGAAGCCCGCGACGAATTCGTTCCGCGGCCGCTCGTAAAGCTCGAGCGGCGTGCCGACCTGCTCGATCCGGCCAGCCTGCAGCACCACGATGCGGTCGGCCATGGTCATCGCCTCGACCTGGTCATGGGTCACGTAGATCATCGTGGAGCCGAGCGTCTCGTGCAGCTCGGCGATCTCGAGCCGCATGTTCACCCGCAGCGCCGCATCGAGGTTCGACAGCGGCTCGTCGAAGAGGAACGCCGAGGGCTCGCGCACGATGGCCCGCCCGATGGCGACCCGCTGGCGCTGCCCTCCCGAAAGCTGCCCCGGCTTGCGCTCCAAGTAGGCCGAGAGGTTCAGCACCTCGGCTGCCCGCGCCACCTTGTCCCTTGCGGTGCGGGCATCGACCTTCGCCATCTCGAGCGGGAAGAGCATGTTCTCGCGCACGGTCATGTGCGGGTAGAGCGCGTAGCTCTGGAACACCATCGCCAGCCCCCGGTCGCCGGGGGCCAGATGCGACACGTCGCGGCCTCCGATCTCGATGTTGCCCTCGGTCAGGTCCTCGAGCCCCGCGATCATCCGCAGCAGCGTGGACTTGCCGCAGCCCGAGGGCCCCACGAAGACCACGAATTCGCCGTCCCTGATCCCGAGATCCAGCGGCGGGATGACCTCCGCCTCACCGAACCGCTTGACCACCTTGCTCAGCGTGATGCTGCCCATGTCCTTGTCCTTTCGCGCTCAGGCGCCAGCCAGTTCGGCCCGGAAGCCTTGTGTCTTCTTGTCGCTCTCGATCCGCCAGCGCAGGATGTCGTGGATCAGCGACAGTTTCCGCTCCGCCTGCGCGGGGTCGTCCCAGAGGTTGCTCCGCTCCCCGGGGTCGGAGGCAAGGTCGAAGAGCTGCCCCTCGGAGCTGTCGACGAAATGCACCAGCTTCCAGTCGCCCCGGCGGATCATCGTCATGTACGAGGTTCCGGTCAGGATCGCGTCGTTGGCATGTTCCGCGAAGACCCGGTCTCGGGGCTGCTCCTCGCCCGCCATCAGCGGGTTCAGCGACTGCGCCTCCATCCACGCCGGCGGCGTGACGCCCGCCCATTCGAGGATCGTCGGGCCCCAGTCGAAGAGCGCCACCAGCTCGTCGCGCCGCATCGCCGGAATGCCGCGGCCCCAGACGATGGCGGGCACCCGCACCGTGGCCTCGAACATGTTCCACTTCTGTGAATGCCCGTGGTCGTTGAGGCAGTCGCCGTGGTCCGAGGTGAAGACGATGATGGTGTCGTCGAGCACGCCGCGCCGCTCGAGCGCGGCGAGGATGTTGCCCACCTGCGTGTCGATCATCGAGACGTTGGCGTAGTAGTGCGCGCGCTGCAGCCGCATCTGCTCGGCCGTGGGGTCGGGCAGGTGCACCACCGCGTCGTGGTCGTTGTCGAGATGCTGGCGCCGCAGCTCGCGCAGCGGGCCGGGCTGGGTGTCGAAGTCGTAGCGGATGGGCTCCGGCAGGTCGTCGCGCCCCTCGTATTTCGCGAGGTACTCGGCGGTCGGATCGTAGGGCGGGTGCGGCCCCGGGATGCCGATCTGCAGGAAGAACGGCTCGTCGCCCTTGTAGCGGTCGAGCCACATGCACGCCATCTCGGGCACGAAATTGTCCGCGTGCAGGTCCTCGGGCGCATCCCAGACGTAGCAGCCGAGGCGCTCGGCATAATCGGGCATCTCGCGCTGGGTGACTCGGGTCGGCT
Organism: Salipiger sp. HF18; assembly: GCF_011806505.1. Taxonomy (NCBI): domain Bacteria; kingdom Pseudomonadati; phylum Pseudomonadota; class Alphaproteobacteria; order Rhodobacterales; family Roseobacteraceae; genus Salipiger; species Salipiger sp. HF18. Next base: position 10,974 of record NZ_JAATOS010000024.1, read on the forward strand.
TCTCGACCCCGCGCGCCCAGAACGCCTTGTCCCAGTTGTCGAGGTAGAAGGGCAGGTTCGGGTGGGCGCGGTCCTTGTTCTCGGTGACGTGGCGCTCGTCGTAGCCGAAGGCGCCCTCGACCGGCCATGTGTGCATCTTGCCGACGTTCACCGTGCGGTAGCCCGACTGCTTCAGCAGCCCGACCCACGAATAGACCCAGCGCTCGTCGTTGCGGAAGACGCCGTTGGTGTGCGGATATGTCCCCGAGAACAGCGAGGCCCGCGACGGGCTGCACGAGGGCGAGGTCACGTACATCTGCTCGAAGGCGGTGCCCTCGTTCACGAGCCGGTCGAGGTTGGGGGTGTCCATCCACGGGCAGCCCAGGGCCCCGATGGTGTCGATGCGCTGCTGGTCGGTGATGATGAAGACGATATTGGGGTGTTTCGTCATGGGCTTATCCCTTCACGGCACCGCCCAGAGACTGGACGATATACTTGTTCGCAAGCACGATGATCGGCACGATCGGCAGGGTCAGGGCGATCGAGGCGACGGCGATGGCGCCCCAGTCGACCGAGGCGTAGGAGACGAAGTTCATCACCGCCACCGGCGCCGTCGTGGTGTCCGAGCGGGTGATGATGAGGCTGAAGAAGAAGTCGTTCCACGCCAGCAGGAAGCTCAGCACCCCGGCGGCGACCAGCCCCGGCCGGGCGGCGGGGATGACGATGCGCCAGAGCACCCGGCCCAGCGAGGCGCCGTCCATGAGCCCGGCCTCGACCAGCTCGTCGGGGATCTGGTTGAACGAGGTCCACATCGACCACACCACGAAGGGCAGCGTGAGCGAGGTGTAGGCGAAGATCAGGCCTGCGTAGGTGTCGATCAGCCCGGCCCGCACGTAGACGAGGAACAGCGGGATCACGAAGCCCACCGGCGGCGCCATGCGCAGCAGCAGCAACAGCCACGACGCGAAGAACTTGTTCGAGGCCCGGCGCTTGGACAGCGCAAAGGCCCCCGGCACGCCGACCAGCAGCGCCAGCAGGGTCGAGCTGCCGGCGGTGATGAAGCTGTTGAGCAGTGCGGCGGGGAAGTCCGAGCGCGCGATCGAGCGGATGTTGTCCAGCGTCCAGGCGGCCGGGCTCTCCCAGATCGGCTCGAAGAGCGCGGTGGCGGGGCGCAGCGACAGCAGCACCACCCAGACCACCGGCAGCAGCGAGAAGCCGAGGAAGGCCAGCATCATCGCGTAGCCGAGCGCCTTCTTGACCCGGAATGCGGTCGAGGTGTCACGCATCGGAGAGCCTCGCGTTGGCCTTGGCGATGTAGAAGCTGATCGCGGCGGCGAAGAGGAACAGGAAGACGGCGATGCTTGCGCCGTAGGCGACGTTGGAGTTCTGGAAGGTCTGCACGTAGGCGTAGTAGTTGGTCGCCTGCGTCGCCCGTCCCGGCCCGCCCGAGGTCATCACGAAGATCAGCGGGAAGTGCTTGAGCGTCTCGATGAAGCGAAACAGCGCCACCATCAGCAGCGTCGGGTAGAGCAGCGGCAGGGTGATGCGGAAGAACGCCTTCACCCGCGTCGCTCCGTCGAGCGCCGCCGCCTCGTCGAGATCGGGCGAGATCCCCTGCAGCGCGGCGAGCACGATCAGCATCACGAAGGGATAGGTCGCCCAGGTGTCGGCGATGACGATGGCGGTGATGGCGCCGGTCTGGGTGGTGAGCAGCGCAGGGACCTCGATCCCGAACACTGCGAAGACCGCGTTGATCGGCGACAGGGTCGGCGTGAACAGCGACAGCCAGATCAGCGCCACCGCCACGTGCGGCACCGCGAAGGGCACCACGAAGATGCCGCGCGCCACCCGCCACTTGCCGACGATCTTGTCGAGCCCCACGGCGATGGCGGTGCCGAGCACCACCTGCGCCAGCACGCCGAAGGCGCTGAGCGCCATCATGATGTAGATCGACGAGACGAACCGGCGGTCCTCGAACAGGCGCAGGAAATTGTGGATGCCGATCTTGCCGCTCCAGCCCCGCACGAGGTGGAAGTCGGTGAAGGACAGGGCCAGCATGCCGAGCAGCGGCGCGATCGCGAAGATGCCGACGGCCAGCGAGGCGGGCCAGAGCATGCGGCGATAGGTCCTGTCCATCGCGGCGGAGGCGCGCGGTGGGGTCATCGGAACTCTCCGGGGGATGAGGGGGAAGGGAAAGACACCGGCTGCGCGTCGGGGCACGGGGCCCGTCGGCACAGCCGCTGGGGGGAGGATCAGTAGGCGAGGATCGACTTCATCTCGTCCTCGGCAGCCTCGAGCGCCTCTTCGGGGCTCATCAGCCCGTTGACCGCGGCGTTGACGTTCTCGCCGATGGCGGCGCCGATCTCGGGCCAGGTCGGAATCAGCGGACGGTAGTGGCCGAGCGCGAGGGTCAGCGCCTCGACCCGCAGGTCGAGGAAGTTCTCCTGCACGCCCGCGTACTTGGCCTGCACCTCGGGATTTTCGGCCACCGAGGCGCGGGTGAAGTCGGGGTAGGCCTCGTTGATGGCAAGCTTGCTCAGGGTCTCGGTGCTGGTCGCCCACTTGACGAACTCGAAGGCGGCATCGGCGTTCTCGGAGCCCGCGGGGATGCCGAGGCCGTGCACCGCGATGGCAGGCGACCGGCCGGCCGGTCCGCCCGGCGGCAGCGCCAGCACGAACTGGTCGGCGAACTTGCTGGCGGCGGGATCCACCGCCTGACTGACGATCGAGGTGCCGTCCACGGTCATCGCCGCCTGGCCGTTCTGCAGCGCGGCCACCACTTCGGGGAAGTTGAAGTTGCCGATGCCCTGCGGACCGTAGTCGTTCATCAGGGTGATGTAGGTGTTCAGCGCCTTCAGGTTCTCGGGACTGTTGATCGCGGGCGTCATGTCATCGGGGTAGTTGGCGAAGAACTTGCCACCGTAGGCGCGCATCATCATCGGGAAGACGAACATGTTGAACCCCTGCCCCGGCGCAACCCGCATCGCGATGGCGGCGGTGTCGTCGCTGTCTACGGCCTTGGCGACCTCGAGCATCTCGTCCCAGGTCTCGGGCACACCGACGCCCGCGGCGTCGAGCAGGTCCTTGCGATAGGCCATGAGCCCGGTCTCGGCGAAGAACGGCATGCCGTAGTAGTCGCCGCTCACCTTGTAGGCCTCGAGCGGGCCGGTGAGGATGTCGTCCTTGTCGTCGAGCCCGTCGATCTGGGCGGTCATCGGCTCGAGCCATCCGGCCTCGACCCAGCGCTGCACCTGGATGACGGGGGTGTGCACCACGTCGATGTCACGGGCGCCGCCGGTGAAGGACAGGGTGATGCGGCTCTCGAAGACGTCCTGCCCGACCACGTCGATATTGGCCTTGATGCCGGTCTCGGCCTCGAAATCATCGGCCAGCGCGGCAAGGCCCCGGGTCGAGGGCATCGAGAACAGCAGCACGTTCACTTCGCGCTCCTGCGCGGCGGCCGTGCCCGGTGCCAGCATCGGCGCAAGCGCCGTGGAGCCGAGCAGCAGCGTCGCGGTCAGCGCCCTGCGGGTGACTTTGATCATGGTCTTCCTCCCTTGGATTTCGGCCGGCGGCTCCTTCCGCCTGGCCTGTCGTCGTTTCAGCCGCCGATGCGAAGCTGCGCCTCCGCGGAGCTGGCGCGGAATTCCTCGGCCAGCACGGCCTCGAGCCGCTCGCGTTCCTCGGCGAGCACCGCGCGGTAGCGGGTGGCGATGGCACCCTCGCCGGTGCCCGGAGGCGCGTTGTCCGCCAGCGACAGGATGTGCAACACCCCGCCGTCGGGGGCGCGCACCAGCGTGGCGAAGCGGCGGATGCCGATGTGGTTGGCGACCCGGTCGCAGGCGAAATCGGCGCCGCGGGTCTCGGTGATGCGGCTTTCCACATCCTCGCCGCGCAGCCAGCCAATCTCGCGCCCGTTGCGCAGGCCGGTCTCGAAGAAGCCGATCATGTCGAAATCGCGCTTCAACTCGTCGGGGTCGAGCGTAGACAGGTAGAGCCGCGCCAGCGCGTCGAATTCCAGCAGGCTGCGGCGGAAGCCGGCCCGCGCCACGATCCGCACCGCGGGGTCCGAATGCTCGGTCCGGTGATGCCAGAGCAGCTCGTGGCCGACGACCACCACCGATTCCGCCGCGGCGCCGGTGAGCGCGGTCAGGCGGCGCGTGGCTTCGTCGAGCGCGCCCATGTAGCTCGCCGACATCTGGATGGTGCGCGAGATGGTGAAGTTGCGCACGAGGTACTTCTCGGAGGTGCGGAAGACGTAGCCGCGCTCCGACAGGATGCGGACGATCCGGTTCAGCGTCGCCGGCGACAGCCCGAGGTCGCGCACCATGTCTACCTGCTTCACCGGGCCGAGGCCGGCGGTGCTCAGGTATTCGAGGACATCGAGAATGCGCTCCGTCGGGTTCATTTTCTTGCAGCTACCGTCTTTCATATTTGGAATATTCACCTATCATATATGAAATACTATACAAGCAACATTTTGCGACGGGGCCCTCCGCGGGCCCGGCGGATACGGGAGTATCGAGCATGAGACGCACCGCGCAGCCGAAGCCCTGGCACATCCTGCGCTGGCTCCGACGCTGGCGCGAGGGGCAGAGCTACCGGCCCGAACGGCACTACATCGCGGCAGCGCCAGCAAGGGTGGCGCGGCGGAATAACGCGTGCTTCCGGGCACGGCCCCCGCGCCTGGAGGCATCACGCATCGACGGCGCTGCCCTCGCAGCTGACGGACGCCACCCCTCCCGCACCTCCTGAGCCTTGCCCCAGGAAACCAGCCCCGCCGAGTCCGCCTGGCGGACAGCTTGCGCGGCGCGCTGTGGTTTCGCGCGCCGTCGACGTACCCAGTGAACTGCAACACAGCTTTGGGAGGAGTGTCATGAATGCGCGCGAAGGTCGCCTTGCGGGGCGGCAACGGTCCATCCATGCCAGCACCCCGGCATTCGCAGGGGTCTTTGAATGAGCCCCTCCCGCCTCGGATCCAAGGTCTCGAGCGCGCTGGTATTGGTCTGCTTTGCGGCCGTCCTGCTGGCGCTGATGGCCGAGAACACGCTTTCGAGACTCGGCCTCCCCGAAAACCCCCCGGACCTCAGCCTCCCGATGCGGGTGGCGCTCGGGGAAGCGGTGATCGGGCTGGTCGCCGAGCTCTCTCCCTCGGACGGAGAGCGGCCATGAGCCGGCTGGTCCTTGGCGGCGCGGGCTTTGTGGCGGCCATCGCGATGATCTTCCGCGAGATCCCCGTGGCCGTGCCACCGCCGAATGGATCGCCCATGTCGTTGACAGCACCAACGCCGAGATCGAGGCACCTTCCGCAGCGACGACAAGGTGACCTTCGTCGATCTCGACGCCACCGCGCAGAAGGCGTCGGACACAGCTCTCTGTCGAACGCCGAGCGAAAGCGACTCGAAGCTACGGTTTTCTGGATTGTGACAGCGTGCCGTGGCAAGCAATCCCGACCCAACCACCGAGCATTTCCGACCCAGACCGCACCTTGGACGGTGGACACGGGACGGTCCCCCAGGAGCAAGACGGCCTAGCTCCCGACCTTCGCTGCAGCTGGCCTGAACGGCCCGCGTGCGGACAAACCGGGCTTTCGCTGCCGACTTACCAAGGTCGGCTATCGCGCTTGAGACAACTCTGGCGTCTTGATATACGTCAATGATCTTATTAATTCAGTGGCTTAGTGTTCAGCATGCCGGCAGCAACCAACAAAATTGATCTACTCGCCGTTTTCGATAAAGACTTGGCCAAGCTCCGCAAAACGCTTGATGGCGTCGACGAAGCAAAAGCCTCCTTGTCGGCCCTCGATGACGACACTACGATCAAGGGTGTGATCGCACACCGCACTCACTGGATGGGCATGTTCCACGGTTGGTACGAAGACGGTGTTGAGGGCCGCGAGGTTCATGTCCCCGCCAAGGGCTACAAATGGAACCAGCTCAAGGAATACAACGCCCCGCTCTACGAGAAAGGTAACGAGACGCAGTGGGCAGATTTGCTTTCCGACTTTGAGGCTGCTTGTGACAAGTTGCGCCGGTTTATTGCATCACAAGATAATGAATCGCTCTACACCAGTGGCGCGCAGGCGTGGACCGGCAAGTGGACGCTTGGACGGTTCGCAGAGGCGTCAGGTCCATCGCATTTCCGATCGGCAAACACCTACATCCGAAAGGCGTTGCGAAACGCAAAATGAAGCCGTCTGAGCTATCCTTAGGTCTGGCCTTCAAGTTCAAGAAAACGAGATTTACAGTTCGTGGCCTGAATGACTCTGACGAACTCAGTACAGCAAAGCTGCCAATCCTATAAGCCGCAGCAATTCGGTAGGGAGGGCTCGCTGCCGACCTTCGCTGCATAGGGCACGGACGACAGCTCTTCCTTTGCACATGCGATCTGGCCAGCGACCTGACTGGAAAGTCGCTTTTGCCTGAGACCTGACACCCTCGCCGGGCGCCCGCCGCCTGGGCCTCAGCTCTCCTCGGCCTCGTCCAGCAGGTCCAGCGTCTCGGCCAGCGCGTCGATGAGCTCGGCCATGCGCCCTGCCCCGATGATCTTCTCGAGCCGCGCGTAGCTCGCGGCGCTTTCGGGCGTCAGCCTTTCGATGAACGCGTTACCGGCGGTGCTCAGCCGGATCATCGTGCGGCGCCCGTCGCTCGAATCGCGCGCCGTCTCGATCAGCCCCCGGGCGGTCAGGGTCTTGAGGATCCGCGACAGCGACGGCGCGAGGATACAGGCCCGCTCGGCCACATCGCGGGCGTCGAGTTCTTCGGCCTCCTGCAGCACCCGGAGCACCCGCCACTGCTGCTCGGTCACGTCATGAGCATGCAGCATCGGGCGGAATTCGTTCATGATCCGCTCGCGCAGGCGCAGCAGATTCATCGGAAGGTTCCGGCGCGTGTTGGACAGGTGGAACCCGTCCCTGATCGGTTTTTTCGGCATGGGCGTCCCGAGTGGTCTCTTCTGGATTCATGAAATCATCCTTCTTGACAAGCGTCCAGTTAATTAACATGTTCACTATCAAGAGGAGACGAACCCATGCCGCACATGCGCATCGAATACTCGCACGGGCTGACCGTGCCCGAGGTCGAGAGCCTTTGCCGCGCCGTTCACGCGGCGATGGTCGGGGCCGGGATCTTCCCGCTTGCCGGGATCCGCGTCCGGGCCTTCCGCGCCGACGTGGCCATCGTCGCCGACGGTGACGCGAAGAACGATTTCGCCGCGCTGACGCTCTCGGTCGGCGCCGGACGCCGCACCGAGGCGCTGCGGGCGGGCGGCGATCTGGTGTTTCGCGCCGCGCAAGGTGCGCTCGCCCACCGGCTTTGCGAGCCCCATTTCGCCCTGTCGCTCGAGATCCGCGTCATCGACCCGGAACTGAGCTGGAAGGACACCCCCATTCACGCCCGCCTGTCGGGACAGAAGAAGGACTGAACGATGAGCGTTCTGCAGGACAACATCGCCAAGGCGCGCGGCTACATGCAGCCGCTGGTCGACACCGGCGTTCTGAACCACATCGACGGCGCGACGGTGCCGGCGCGCTCGGGCACGGTGATGGAGACGATCAGCCCCGTCGACGGCAGCGTCCTGGCGCAGGTCGCGAAGAGCGGCGCCGAGGACATCGACGCCGCCGTCGCCGCCGCCAAGGCCGCCTTCCCCGGCTGGTCGAAGACCCCCGGCGCCGAGCGCCGCAAGATCCTCATCAAGGTGGCGGAGGCCATCGAGGCCCGCGCCGAGGAGATCGCCTTCACCGAGTGCATGGACACCGGACAGGCGCTGCGCTTCATGTCCAAGGCCGCGATCCGCGGCGCCGCCAACTTCCGCTTCTTCGCCGACCAGGCGCCGGGAGCCGAGGACGGCATGGTCAAGCGCACGCCCACGCAGATGAACACCACCTCGCGCCGTCCCATCGGCCCGGTGGGGGTGATCACGCCGTGGAACACGCCCTTCATGCTCTCGACCTGGAAGATCGCGCCGGCGCTGGCCGCGGGCTGCACCGTGGTGCACAAGCCCGCCGAGTTCTCGCCGATGACCGCCAAGCTGCTGGTTGAAATCGCCGAAAGCGCCGGCCTGCCCAAGGGCGTGCTGAACGTGGTCAACGGGCTGGGCGAGACCGCCGGCAAGCGCCTGACCGAGCATCCCGACATCCGCGCCATCGCCTTTGTCGGCGAGTCGAAGACCGGTTCGATGATCATGAAGCAGGGCGCGGACACGCTGAAGCGGGTGCATTTCGAGCTCGGCGGCAAGAACCCGGTCATCGTCTTCGACGACGCCGATCTCGACCGGGCCGTCGATGCGGCGGTGTTCATGATCTACTCGCTGAACGGCGAGCGCTGCACCTCGTCCTCGCGGCTGCTGGTGCAGGCCTCGGTCCATGACGCGGTCACCGCCAAGGTGGCCGAGGCCGCGGCGCGGATCAGGATCGGCCACCCGCTCGACCCCGAGACGGTGGTGGGCCCCCTCATCCACCCGGTGCACGAGCAGAAGGTGCTGGGCTACTTCGACACCGCCCGCGCCGAGGGTGCGACCATCGCCACCGGCGGCGAGAAGGTCGGCACCGAGGGCTGCTACGTCGCGCCCACGCTTTTCACCAATGCCACGGCGGACATGGCGATCTCGCAGGAAGAGATCTTCGGACCGGTGCTCACCGCCATTTCCTTCGAGACCGAGGAGGAGGCGCTCGCCATCGCCAACGGCACCGACTACGGCCTCTCGGCCTATCTCTGGACCAACGACCTTGGCCGGGCGATGCGCATGACCGACGCGCTCGAGGCGGGGATGATGTGGGTGAACTCCGAGAACATCCGCCACCTGCCGACCCCCTTCGGCGGCGTGAAGGCCAGCGGCATCGGCCGCGACGGCGGCGACTGGTCCTTCGATTTCTACATGGAGACGGTGAACGTCAGCTTCCCCCGCACCGAGCACCGCATCCCGAAACTCGGCGACTGACGCCGCCCCTGTCTGCCTGGAGGAGACCAGACATGCCGATCCCCACCCCGAACCTCTACCCGCCCTTCAACATCGTGCGGCTGAGCCACGTCGTCTTCGGCGTCACCGATCTTGCGAAATCACGGCACTTCTACGTCGACACGCTGGGCCTGCAGGTGACCGACGAGAGCGAGGACCGCATCTACCTGCGCGCCATGGAAGAGCGCGGCCACCACTGCATCGTGCTCGCCCTGTCGTTCAAGGTCTACTCGGAAGAGTGCCTCGACAAGGCGCAGGCGTGGTTCGCCGAGAAGGGCCACGCCACGGAATGGGTCGAGCGCCCGTTCCAGGGCCGCACGCTTGCCACCCACGACCATGACGGCATGCCCATCGAGTTCTACCATCGCATGGACCGCCTGCCACCGATCCACCAGCAATACGCGCTCTACAAGGGCGTCAAGCCCCTGCGCATCGACCATTTCAACTGCTTCAGCCCCTCGGTCGACAAGTCCGTCGCCTTCTACAACGAGCTCGGATTCCGGGTGACCGAGTACACCGAGGACGAGGAGAGCAAGCTGCTCTGGGCCGCGTGGACCCACCGCAAGGGCGGCGTGCACGACATCGCCTTCACCAACGGGCTGGGCCCGCGCCTGCACCACACCGCCTTCTGGGTACCGACGCCGCTCAACATCATCGACCTCTGCGACCTGATGGCGACCACCGGCTACGTCGGCAACCTCGAGCGCGGGCCGGGGCGGCACGGGATCTCGAACGCCTTCTTCCTCTACATCCTCGACCCCGACGGCCACCGGATCGAGATCTACTGCTCGGATTACCAGACCGTGGATCCCGACCTCGAGGCGATCAAGTGGGACCTCAAGGACCCGCAGCGCCAGACGCTCTGGGGGGCGCCTGCGCCCAGGTCGTGGTTCGAGCACGGCTCGGTCTTCGAGGGCGTGACGCCGCGCCCTGCAGAGCTGAACGCAACGCCCATCGTGGCACCCTGAGGAGCCGGACATGACCGACCGCATCGCCACCTTCCGCGCCGGCGGGCGCGACCGATACGGGCTCGTGACCGAGTGCGGGCTCGTCGATCTCACGCCCGAGTTCGGCGCCCGTTTCCCGACGCTCCGCGAGGTGATCGAGGCCGGCGCGCTGGACGCGCTGGTGCAGGCGGGCGCCGGGCGGGCGCCCTCATGGGCCGAGCAGGACGTCACCTTTCTGCCGCCGATCCCGCGCCCGGACCGGATCATCTGCGTCGGGGTGAACTTTCCCGACCGCAATGCCGAGTACAAGGACGGCAGCGCCCAGCCCGAGCACATGTCGCTGTTCCCGCGCTTCCCCTCGTCCTTCACCGGCCACGGCCAGCCGCTGATCCGCCCGCCCGAGAACCACACGCTGGACTACGAGGGCGAGATCGCCGTCGTCATCGGCAAAGGCGGTCGCCGCATCGCCGCCGAGGACGCCTATGACCACATCGCGGCCCTGACGCTCTGCAATGAGGGCACCATCCGCGACTGGGTGCGCCACGCCAAGTTCAACGTCACGCAGGGCAAGAACTGGGACCGCTCGGGCGCGCTCGGGCCGTGGCTGGTGCCGTTCCGCGACGCCGCGCAGCTCGATGACGCCAGCATCGAGACCCGGGTCAACGGCGAGCTCCGCCAGAAGGACGCGCTGCACAACATGATGTTCCCGATCCGCGAGGAGATCGCCTACATCTCGACCTTCACCACGCTTGCCCCCGGCGACATCATCGTCACCGGCACGCCCTCGGGCGCCGGCGCGCGCTTCGATCCGCCGCGCTACCTCGTGCCCGGCGACGTGATCGAGGTCGAGGCCCCCGGCATCGGCATCCTGCGCAACACGGTGGCCGACGAATGCTGACGCCGGAACAGATCGAGACCGCCGCCGCCGCGCTGCTGGCCGCCGAGGAGACGCGCAAGCAGATCGGACTGCTGTCCATTCAGCACCCGGGCATGACGCTCGACGATGCCTACGCGATCCAGTCGGCGCAGATGCGGCAGAAGCTGGCGGCGGGCCGCAGGGTCATCGGCTGGAAGATCGGCCTCACCTCGAAGGTCATGCAGGACGCGCTCGGGATCGACACGCCCGACAGCGGCGTGCTCTACGACGACATGCTGTTCCAGAGCGGCGAGGTCGTGCCCGAGGGCCGCTTCATCCAGCCGCGGGTCGAGGCCGAGATCGCCTTTGTCATGAAAGATGCCATCGGCGGCAACGTGACCCGAGACGAGGTACTGGCCGCCACCGACCACGTGGCCCCGAGCCTCGAGATCCTCGACACCCGCATCCTGCGCAAGGACCCCGGGAGCGGCCGCGCCCGTGTCATCGTCGACACCGTCTCGGACAACGCCGCCAACGCGGGCATCGTGCTGGGCACCCAGAAAAACGCGCCCCGCGCCTTCGACCTGCGCTGGACCGGCGCCATCCTGCGCGCCGGCGGCGAGGTGGTCGCGACCGGGCTCGGCGCAGCGGTGCTGGACGACCCGGTGATGGGCATCGTATGGCTGGCACGGCGCATGCACCAGTATGGCCAGCGCATCGAGGCCGGGCAGGTCATCCTCTCGGGCTCGTTCATCGCGCCGATCGAGTGCCCCCCGGGCACGCGGATCGACGCGGATTTCGGCCCCTTCGGCCAAGTATCGACGGAGTTCGCCTGATGCCCGCACCGCAAAACCGCTTCAAGAGCCGCCTCAGGGCTGGCGAGACGCAGATCGGCCTGTGGGTCGCGCTCGGCGATCCCTCGGTGGCTGAGCTCTGTGCCCACGCCGGCTTCGACTGGCTGGTGATCGACGGCGAGCACGGCCCGAACGGGCTGCGCGACCTGCTGGCGCAGCTGCGCGCCGTGGGACAGGCCTCGCACCCGGTGGTCCGGGTCAGGGACGACGACCGCGCCGGCATCAAGCAGGCGCTCGACATCGGCGCGCAGACCCTCCTTGTGCCCATCGTCGAGAGCGGCGAGCAGGCCGCCGAGATCGTGCGCTCGGTGCTCTACCCGCCGAAGGGCGCGCGCGGCGTCGGCGCGGCGCTGGCGCGGGCCTCCGGCTATGGTTCGATCCCCGACTACCTGCAGACCGCCGACGAGCAGATCTGCCTGCTGCTGCAGGTGGAAACCGTCAGGGGCATGGAGGCGCTCGACGACATTCTCGCGGTCGAGGGCGTCGACGGCATCTTCGTGGGCCCTGCCGATCTGGCCGCCGACATGGGCCACCGCGGCAACCCCGGCGCGCCCGAGGTGCAGGCGACGATCACCGACGCGCTGACCCGGATCCGCGCGGCGGGCCGGGCGGCGGGTATCCTGACCTCGGACAAGGCGCTGGCGCAGTCCTACATCGACATGGGCTGCGAGTTCGTCGCCGTGGGCTCGGACGCGGGCGCGCTCATGGGCGCGCTGAAGGCGCTTCGCGCGCAGTACTGACCGCCACCGGGGGATCGCCCGTCACTCGGAGCAGCTCTCCAGCACCAGCTCGCGCAGCCAGCGGTGCATGGCCGAGCGGTGGGTGCGGGCGGTCCAGACCGCGCTGATCTCGAACCGGCCCTTGAACGGGCTCGGCCCCATCACAAGGTCCGCCGCGATCCGCTCGCCAAGGCGGCGCGGCACCGTGGCGACAAGGCTCGAGCCCGCCAGCAGCTCGCGCAGCCCCGCCGGGCTCGGCACGATCAGCGCCGGGCGCAGCTTGTGGCCCGCGGCCTCGAGCTCATGCAGGTAGGCCGATTTCCAGCTCACCCCGTAATCAATCAGCAGGTGGTTGAGCGTCAGGTACTCCTCGACCGTCAGCGCCCTGCCCGCGTCAGGGTGCGAGGGATCCATCAGGCAGGCATATTCCTCGGAATGGATGCGCCGCGAGTGAAAGCCGGAATCCGTCCGCCCCAGCGGCCCGACCAGCAGGTCGGCATCGTGGTTCAAGAGCCGCAGGTGCCCGTCGCCAAGCGCGTTGATCACCCGGATCGACAGGTTCGGCGCCTCCTTTCGCAGCGCCGAGACGATGCGCGGGATCAGCAGGATCCGCTCGTAGTAGTTGCAGGCGATGGTCACGCTGAGATCCGATCCCGCCGGGTCGAAGACCTCGGGCTGGGCCATCAGGTCGAGCATGTCGAGCATCTGCCCCGCCTGCGCCAGCAGCGCCTCGCAGCGCCGCGTCGGCACCTGCCGCCCGGCCTCGCGCACAAACAGTGGATCATGGAAGCAGCGCCGCAGTTTCGAGATCGTGTAACTCACCCCAGACTGGTTCACGCCCAGATGCTCCGCCGCGGCGGTGAACGAACCCAGCCGGTGCACCAGCAGCAGCGTGTTGAGCGCCGCGAAGTCGAGGCTTGCCGCCTCGCCGCCGAGTCTGTCCATGCCGATCCCCATCAAATTTTCTGATACCATATACAAAATGCATCTTATTGCTCAAGGGAGCACGCGCTCGGTATCAGGAGGGCGAGGAGACATTTCGGGGAGGAGACACCATGGCGGTCGCACCGCTTGACGATACCATTACGCTTGCGCAACTGACGGCGGATCCCTACCCGCTCTACCAGCGCATGCGGCGCGAGACCCCGGTGCTGCGGGTCAAGGCGCTGGGGCGGACCTTCCTGACGCGCGCCGCGCTCACCAAGCAGGTCAAGGACGACCCCGAGACCTTCAGCAGCGACGATCCGAACACGCCGATGAAGCCCGCCTTCCGCGCCCATACGCTGATGCGCAAGGACGGCGCCGAGCACATGTCCGAGCGCAAGGCGATCATGCCGGCGCTGGCGCCCAAGCGCATCAACACCGACTGGGGCCCGCTCTACGAGCGCCTTGCCGAGGAGTACATCTCGCGCCTGCCGCGCGGCGAGACGGTCGATCTCTTCCGCGAGCTCTGCGGCCCGCTGGCGGCGCGCATCCTCGCGCATATCCTCGGCATCCCCGAGGCCACGGACGAGCAGATGCGGCGCTGGTCGCAGTGCCTCATCGACGGCGCCGGCAACTTCGGCTGGAAGCGCGAGCCCTTCGCCGCCTCGGACGCCGCCAACGACGAGATGGACGCGCTTTTCGACCGGCTGCGCGACGAGCGGATCGGCAACCCGGACGGCTCGGCGTTCTCGTCGATGCTGACCGCCGAGAACCCGATCCCGCTCAGCCAGATCTATTCCAACATCAAGATCGCCATCGGCGGCGGCATCAACGAACCGCGCGACGCGCTGGCGACGGTGCTCTACGGGCTGCTCGACAACCCCGACCAGCTGGCCGAGGTCAAGGCGCAGGACGCCTGGGGCAAGGCCTTCGAAGAGGCCATCCGCTGGGTCGCCCCGATCCAGGTCAGCTCGCGCCTCGTCACCGCCGACACCGAGCTTGGCGGCTTCGAGATCCCCAAGGGCGACACGGTGATGACGATCCAGGCCTCGGCCTGCCGCGACGAGGAGCTCTACGAGAACGGCGAGGACTTCTTCGTCTTCCGCGACAAGAACCCCCACCAGGCCTTCGGCAACGGCCCGCACCATTGCGCGGGCGCGCATGTGGCGCGGCGCACCGTCGGGCGGATCATCCTGCCGATGCTCTTCGACCGGTTCCCCGACATGAAGCTCGACACGGCCGGGGACGTGGTCTGGAAGGGCTTCGGCTTCCGCGGCCCGATCAACCTGCCGGTCACGCTCAACTGACCGCAGCGACGGACATCACGAAGGAGGAGGAATGCCATGGTCCAGGTGACCTATGTCGCCCATGACGGGGCGGAAACGACGATCGACGCGACCGAGGGCGACAGCGTCATGCAGGCGGCGGTGGCCAATGACGTCGACGGCATCGTCGGCGAATGCGGCGGCGCGATGATGTGCGCCACCTGCCATTGCTACGTGGACGAGGCGTGGGCCGAGCGCACCGGCCCCCGCGACGAGGGCGAGGACGACATGCTCGAGGGCGCCGCCTCCGAGATCACCGAGCGCTCGCGCCTGTCCTGCCAGATCAAGCTTACCGCCGAACTCGACGGTCTGGTCGTGCACCTGCCCGAGGAACAGCTTTGAGCCCGCAGCACATCGTGGTGGTGGGCGCCGGTCAGGGCGGGCTGCAGGCGACCATCAGCCTGCGGCAGGCGGGTTATGCCGGGCGGCTCACCCTGATCGGCGCCGAGCCCGGCCTGCCCTACCAGCGCCCGCCGCTGTCCAAGGCCTACCTCAAGGAGGGCCGCGCCGAGGCGCTGATGCTGCGGCCGCAGAGCTTCTTCGAGAGCAAGGACATTGCCTACCTTCCGCAGACCACGGTCGAGGGCATCGACCGTGGCGCGGGCGAGATCGCGTTCCACGGCCCCGACGGCAAGGGGCGCCTGCCCTATGACCACCTCGTGCTCGCCACCGGCACCCGCAACCTGCGCCCGCCCATCGAGGGGCTCGGGCACGCCTGCGACCTGCGCACGCTTGCCGACGCCGAGACGCTGCGCACCCGGCTGGGCACGCCGCGCCGCATCGCTGTCATCGGCGGCGGCTTCATCGGGCTCGAGTTCGCCGCGGTGGCGCGCGGGCTCGGCCACGAGGTCGCGGTGATCGAGGCGGCGCCCCGGCTGATGGCGCGCTGCGTCTCGGCCCGGATGTCCGAGTATTTCGCCGACCTGCACCGCGGCATGGGCACGGCGCTGCATCTCGGCACCCCGGCGGTGGCCGTCGATGCGGGCGGCGTGACGCTCGGGGACGGCAGCCATCTCGCGGCCGATTTCACGCTGCTCGCCGCCGGGGTCGTGCCCAATGCCGAGCTC
>NZ_JAATOS010000251.1:0-5918 GCF_011806505.1 Salipiger sp. HF18
GCGCCGCTGGCATCGCTCGCCGCGCGCCTCGGCCGGCCAGCCATCCGCCTCAATCGCGATGGCTGCACGGCCGAGCTTGACGCCTGAGCCCTGGGCTCAGGCGCAGTCTCAGATCCCGACGAAGCCGCCGAGCTTCGGGTCGAAGCACTCGAGCCCGCCCTTGCCGATCTCGTGCCAGAGGCCGTGCAGGGTCAGGTCCTCGGCTTCGACCGCGGCGCGCACGAAGGGAAAGGACATCAGGTTCTCGAGCGAGGTCAGGACGGCCTGCTGCTCGAGCGCCTTCGAGATCTCCTCCTCGGGGAGATCCTTCACCTTCTCGTAGCCCGGCCGCAGGATGTCCATCCAGCGGCCCACGAAGCTCGACTTCTCCTCGAGCGCCGGTGCCTTGCCCGAGCACATGTCGAGGCAGCCCTGCACGCCGCCGCAGCTTGAGTGGCCCATCACGATCACATGCGCGACCTTGAGCGCCGTCACCGCGTATTCCACCGCGGCCGAGGTGCCGTGCTGCTGCCCGTCCGGCTGGTAGGGCGGAACGAGGTTGGCGATGTTGCGGTGGATGAAGAACTCGCCGGTGTCGGCCCCGAAGATCGAGGTGACGTGGACGCGGCTGTCGCAGCACGAGATAATCATCGCGCGGGGATGCTGCCCCTCGCTCGCCAGTCGGCGGAACCAGGCGTGGTTCTCGGCATAGCTCGTTGCCTTCCAGCCCTGGAAACGCTGTACGAGATAATTCGGGAGCGGTCTGGCGTGCTGCATCGCGTCCTCCTGTTCAGGTCATATCGCAAGAGCAGATAAGCGGGATTCGACTGGAATTCGAGAAAAGAATCTCGCCCGGTCTAACCTTTTGGGAACTTGGGAGGTCTATTCAGCCGTGCCGTGGGGATGTGTGCGAGGTTGCGACAGAGCTGTGGAACAGGTGGCAATGCTTGCCCCGCGCGAGGATGTGGGGCTCGATCCGGAACGCCTCGAGGGGCTGTATGCCCGTCTGGGCCCCCGCGAAGGGGAAAACGCGGTCTGCCGCGCCATGGAAGAGCTGGCCTACCGGCTCGGACAGGCGGACAGGCTCTACGAGAGATCCGAGTTCGCCGAGATGCGCGACTGCGCCCGGGCGCTGGCGGCGATCGCCGAACAGATCGGCATGATCGGGCTCTGCCGCATCGCCGGTGACGTGGTCACCTGCATCGACGACGGCGACGCCGTCGCGCTGGCAGCGACGCTGGCGCGCATGGCGCGGGTAGGGGAACGCTCGCTCTACGCGATCTGGGACCTGCAGGACATCCCGGTCTGACGGGACTTGCAGGCAGCGCGGGCTGCGGTAGGGTCCGGCAGACCGACCAGCCGACCGTCCAGCAGCAAAGGCCCCTTTCATGCCGTTCCGTTTCGCCGATCCCCAAGCCGATGCCCTGCCGCTGCATCTTGTCGAAAGCGCCACGCTGGCCGACTGGCTCGCCACGCAGCCCGAGACCGTCAGCGCCTGGGTCGAGGCCAACGGCTTCACCGGCGCCATCGGCGAGGCGCTGATCCTGCCGGGCGAGGCCGGCAAGCCCTCCGCCGCGCTCGCGGGCTACGGCACCTTTAAGGCCCGCCGCCGCTCGCGCTTCGCGCTGGCCGCCGCTGCGCCCCGCCTCGGCGCGCGCACCTACCGCATCGCCTCGGGCCTGCCCCCCGAGGCCGCCGCGGAAGAGGCGCTCGGCTGGCTGCTCGCCACCTACCGCTTCACCCGCTACGCCGGGTCCGAGGCACCCGCGCCGGCGCTGATCGCGCCCGAGGGCGTCGACGCCGCGCGCATCGAGATCCTCGCCGAAGCCGAGGCGCTCACCCGCGACCTCGTCAACACCCCCGCCTCCGACATGGGCCCGCAAGAGCTCGAGGAGGCCGCCCGTGCGCTGGCAACCGAGTTCGGCGCCGCCATAGAGGTCACCTCTGGCGCCGCTCTGAAAGAGAACTTCCCGATGATCCACGCGGTCGGCCGCGCCAGCCCCCGTGCGCCGCGTCTCATCGACCTGCGCTGGGGCAGCGAGGGTCCCGCGATCACGCTGGTCGGCAAGGGGGTCTGCTTCGACACCGGGGGGCTCAACATCAAGCCCGGCAGCTCGATGGGCCTGATGAAGAAGGACATGGGCGGCGCGGCCAACGTGCTGGGCCTCGCCCGTGCGATCATGGCGCTGGGGCTGAAGATGCGGCTCCGCGTCCTGATCCCGGCGGTCGAGAACGCCGTCTCGGGCGACGCCTTCCGCCCGCAGGACATCCTGACCTCGCGCAAGGGCCTGACGGTCGAGATCAACAACACCGACGCCGAGGGCCGGCTGGTGCTGGCCGATGCGCTGGCGCTCGCCGACGAGGAGACGCCCGAGCTGGTCGTCTCGATGGCCACGCTCACCGGCGCCGCGCGGGTCGCCGTCGGCCCCGATCTCGCGCCGTTCTACACCGATGACGAACCGCTGGCCGCGGCGCTGGCGCTGGCCGGCACCGACGCCGCCGACCCGCTCTGGCGCATGCCCTTCTGGGAGCCCTACGAGGCCAAGATAGAGCCCGGCATCGCCGATCTCGACAACGCTCCCGCGGGTGGCATGGCGGGCTCGATCACCGCGGCGCTGTTCCTGCGCCGCTTCGTGACAGAAAGCCCGCGCTACGTGCATTTCGACATCTACGCCTGGAACCCCGCCCCTGCGCCCGCCCGCCCGAAAGGCGGCGTCGGACAGGGACCGCGGGCGATCCTCGGCGCGCTGTCTCAGGTGTTCGAGCTGTGACCGAGACCGACCGCAGGCTGCTCCGCAGCAACGGGCGGGTCGCCCACAGCTCGCTCAGCGGCGCGGTCAAGGCGGAGCGGTTCGCCGAGGGCACAGCCCGCGTGGTCACGCGGGAGACCGCCGACATTCGCCGCGCCCCCGGTGGCGCCCGCGACCGGCAGATGCTGTTCGGCGAGGTTTTCCACGTGCTCGAGGACGTGGACGGCACCGCCTTCGGCTATGCCGCGCGCGACGGCTACGTCGGCTACGTGGCGAGCGATGCTCTGGGCGCCCCTGACGGAGACGCGACGCACGTGGTCGCGGTACGGCTGAGCCAGGCGCTCACCCAGCCCGACTTCAAGCGCGAGGGCGAGACGCTGGCTTTGTCGCTCGGCGCACGCGTCCGCGTCACCGCCGGCGCCGAGCGCTGGCTCGAGATCGCGGCGCCGGGCGGGCAGCGCCTGTTCCTGCCCGCGACGCATCTGCGCCCGCTCGGGACGCCCGAAACCGATCCGGTCGAGGTCGCGGCGCGGCTCATCGGGACGCCCTATGTCTGGGGCGGCAACTCGGCCATGGGCATCGACTGTTCCGGGCTGGCGCAGGCCGGGTTCCTCGCCTGCGGCATCCCCTGCCCCGGCGACAGCGACCTGCAAGAGGCGCGCTTCGGGGAAACGCTGGCGCCGGGCACCGCGCCGGAACGCGGCGACCTGCTGTTCTGGAAGAGGCACGTAGCGCTGGTGGCGGACCCCGGGACGATCCTGCACGCCAACGCGCATCACATGGCGGTCGCCTACGAGGGCCTGACCGAGGCCATTGCCCGGATCGAGGCGCAGGACGGCGGCCCCGTCACCCGGCACGCGCGCCGCTGAGGCCCGCCGCCCGTCCGGTGCTTCGCAGGCCGGCGCCGTCCGTGTAGACTGCGCCCATGACACGCCCCCTTGCCCTCCTGCTGGCGGCGGCGCTCGCCGGTGCCGCACAGGCCGACCCGCCCGAGATCCTCTCGGCCGTTGCGGATCGTCAGGGCGACGGCTGGCGGGTTTCGGTCACGCTGCGCCACCCCGACACCGGGTGGGAGCACTACGCGGACGGTTGGCGGATCGAGACCGGCGACGGCACCGTGCTCGGCACCCGCGAGCTGGTCCACCCACACGAGCAGGAGCAGCCCTTTACCCGCGCGCTCTCCGGCGTCGCGCTCCCCGAAGGCGTGCCGCTCTTCGTGCGGGCGCGCTGCCTTGTCGATGGCTGGGGCACCGGGCTGGTGCCCCTCGAACGCCGCTAACGACGCCCCTCACGCAGCCACGCTCCGATGATCAGACCGGTCGCCAGGAGCAGCGTCAGCCAGGCCGGAAGCAGCGGGATCTGGCGCACGTCCATGGTCTCGAACGCCTCGCGCGGGGTGATGCCGATCCAGCCGCGCCCGGCGGCGGGACGTCCGGCGCTCACCGAGCGGATGCTGGGCACCCCCTCCTCGAGCCGCAGGACACCGCCGCGCATGCTGTCGATCACCGGTTCGAGCGCCTCGCCGCTGGCGATGGTCTGCTCGAACTCGCGCGGGGCGGCGGGGCCGAGGCCGATCACCGCCTCCTGCTCGCCTTCCGCCAGCCGGTAGAGCCCGATTTCCGGCCCCTCGTAGATCGCCTCGAAGCGCCCGGGCGAGACCTCTTCCAGCGTGACCTCCTCGGTCTCGCCGTCGGGGCGGGTCACCGTCACCGGGCCCACGCCCTCTTCCAGCGTGCGGCGGATGATGCGCATCGACTGGCCGGTGGCCTCGGCCCAGAGCGCCTCTTCCTCGAGCTCGGGCTCCTTCATCATCCAGTGCGCCAGTCGCCGCAGCAGGTCGAGCTGCGGGCCGCCGCCCTCGAAGCCGCGCGACCACAGCCACGCCTGGTCCGAGGCCAGCAGCGCCACGCGCCCCTCACCGACCCGGTCGAGGATCAGCAGCGGCTTGTCGTCGACGCCGGACATCACAACGTCGCCCGAAATCGGCTCGACCTCGATCTGGCGCAGCCAGCGGCCCCAAGTGTCCTCGCCGGTCATGCCGGCGGTCACCGGGTGGCGCTGGCCCAGCTCGGTGACATGCGGGCGGTAGCCCTCGTCGATGACCCGCGCGGTGGGCTCGGCGGGCATGATCTCGGCCAGCGGAGAGCGGTAGATCGAATCCGCGCTGGCGAAGTCCGGCCCCGCGGCCACCAGCACCGCGCCGCCCTGCTCGACGTAGTTGCGCACGTTGTCGAGGTAGATCGCCGGCAGGATGCCCCGGCGCTTGTAGCGGTCGAAGATGATAAGGTCGAAATCCTCGATCTTCTCGAGGAACAGCTCGCGCGTCGGGAAGGCGATGAGCGAAAGCTCGGTCACCGGCACGCCGTCCTGCTTCTCGGGCGGGCGCAGGATGGTGAAATGCACGAGGTCGACAGAGCTGTCGGATTTCAGCAGGTTGCGCCACGTGCGCCCGCCGGCGTGGGGCTCGCCCGAGACCAGCAGCACGCGCAGCCGGTCGCGCACGCCGTTGATCTGCACCAGCGCGGCGTTGTTGCGGTCGGTGAGCTCGCCCGCGCCCTCGGGGGTCGAGAAGCGGATGACGTTGAGCCCGCCGTGCGGCAGCTCGATCGGCAGTTCCACGTCCTCTCCCACCGGCACGGTGAAGGTCTGGGGATCGCCGCCGTCGACCTCGATGTCGAGCGTCGTCTGCAGCGCCCCCGGGGCCGCGCCGTCGTCCTGCACCCGCAGCGTCAGCGTCACCGGTTCTCCGAGGATGGCGAAGGCCGGGGCGTTGCGCACGATGAGGCGGCGGTCCCAGTCCTCTTCGCGGCCGGTCATCAGCAGGTGCATCGGCGCGGGCAGCCCCGGCGCGCGCTCCAGATCGTGCAGGCGGCCGTCGGACACGAGGAAGACCCCGGCGATGCGGCCGCGCGGCTCTTCGGCCATGGCGGTCGAGAGCGCGGTCATCAGCTGGGTGCCGGTGTCGCCCTCGCCGTCGCCAACCTCGATCCGGCGGATCTCGGTGTTGGGCCGGGTCTCGATGCGGGCCTGAAGCGTGTCGGCGGCATCCTCGGTGACCTGAAGCCGGTCGGCGAGGCGCTGCGAGGCGCTCTTGTCCACCACCATCAGCACAATGTCGGTGAGCGGGGCGCGGTCCTCTTCCTGGAAGGAGGGCTGGGTCAGTGCCGCCACCAGCACGAAGCCCGCGAA
>NZ_JAATOS010000252.1:0-5910 GCF_011806505.1 Salipiger sp. HF18
CCTTCAGATTGTCCGAATTCAGTTCGGCCTTCCGCCGAGGACGCAGCTAAGGACCCCGTCACGTGACGCTGACTTCGTTGATTACCGCATCCGAAGGCTTTCCTGCCCTGGAACGCCTCGCAGCCTCTGCGCGCGAGGAGCTGGTGCTGTCATTCCGCATCTTCGACCCGCGCACGAAGCTGCGCAGCCCTGAGCTGAGGGAGCGCGGACTCGAGACATCGGCCGACCTGCTGGCGATGATCGCCCGGCGTGGCGTGCGCATCCGCATGCTGCTGTCCGACTTCGACCCGGTCTTCACTTCAGACCTGCACCGGCTGGCGTGGAGCTCGGCCAGCGGTTTCGCCTCGGTGTTGCAGGGCGACGCCAAGGTGATCTGCGCGCCGCATGGCCAGATGGCCGGGCCGCTCTGGCGGGTCATGATGCGCGGCCGCATCATGCGCATGCTCAACAAGCTGCGAAGCGACGAGCCGACGCGGCTCACCCCTGTCCAGCGCTCGCTGCTCGAGGGCCCGGTGCCGCTGCGCCCGGTGACCATCCACCAGAAGTTCGCCGTGGCCGACAGCGCCCGCTGCATCATCGGCGGGCTCGACGTGAACGAGCGGCGTTACGACGATTTCGAGCACGACCAGCCCGCCGAGGAGACCTGGCACGACGTCTCGATGCAGGTGGACGACGCGGATTTCGCTGCCGCCCTGCGCCTGCATTTCTCGGAAACGTGGAACGCCGCGCTCGATTGCGGCAGCCCCTGCCTCAACGGCACTGCAGAGCGCATGCCCACCGACGTGCGCCCCCAGACGTCGCCGGACCTGCGGCTGGTGCGCACCGTCTCGTCGCCCTGCCCGGGGCCCCTGCGGCTGGCGCCGCGGGCCAGCGTGCAGGAGCATGAAAAGGCGATGATTGCGCTCATTGGCGAGGCGCAGCACCACATCTACATCGAGACCCAGTTCCTGCGGCACCGGCCCATCGTCGATGCGCTGGTCCGCGCCGGCGAGCGGATCGCGGACCTGCAGCTCGTGATCATCCTGCCGCCCGCCGCCGAGCGGGTGCTGTTCAACAGCGACGTGGGCTGGGACGCCCGCCACGGCCACGCGCTGCAGACCGAAGCGGCGCAGCGCCTCGGCAAGATCTATGGCGACCGGCTGGCGATGATCTCGCCCGGACAGACCCGCCCGGCCGAGGAAGGCGCCGCAGACATGCTCGATGCGGGTCCGATCTACGTGCACTCCAAGGTCATCGTGGTCGACGACCGCGTGGGCATGGTGGGCTCGGCCAACCTCAACGGCCGCTCGATGCGCTGGGACACCGAGGCCTCGGTGCTGTTCCGCCGCCCCGAGGAGGCCAAGGCGCTGCGCGAGCGGCTGGCCACGAAATGGCTGGGGCCGCGGCTGGGCGCGCAGAGCACGGTGCTTGCCAAGACCTGGCGACAGGCGGCGCTCGCCAATGCCGCCGTGCCCCCGGAAGAGCGCGAGGGCTTCGCCCTGCCCTACCCCAGTGCGAGCGGCCGGAAGTTCTCGCGCTTCGTGCCGGTGCTGCCGGCGGACATGTTCTAGGGGCGCCCCGGGCCCCTCAGGGCCACGCGCGCACCCGGAGGCCCCGGAGGCTCAGTCCCGGCGCAGGCGCGACAGCAGCCGTGCCCAGCCACCGGGCACCAGCACGATACTCAGCAGAAAGCCGGTGACGAAGCCGGCGAGGTCGGCCACCCAGTCGAGGGTGCCTCCGAAGATCAGCCCGAAGACCAGTTGCACCGCCAGCAGCATCCCGATCAGCGAGAACGCCCGGATCTGCTGCGCGCCAACCTGTCCGAGCCGCAGCCAGAGCAGGTAGGTGAAGCCCCCGATCAGCCCATAGACCGGCGGGAAGGCCCCGATCAGCGGGAAGCGCGTGTCGAGGAAGCCGTAGGCCAGCGCGCCCATGATGCTCGAGGCGAAGAAGATCGCCACGAAGCGCACCGGGCCCAGCGCCTCGGCCACCATCTTGCCCATGGCAAGCAGCATGACGGCTGCAAACATCGCGTGGGTGAAGCTGCCGTGGATGAACGGGTAGCTGACGAAGCGCACGAGATGCTCCGGTGGGAACTGCCCGGTCCCCAGCATCCATTGCATCACCGGCGCCGAGAAGGCGAAGCGCTCCAGCGCGTCGAGACGCCAGCCGACGGCGCTTGCACCGCCCACCACGCCATAGGCGCCGAGCGAGAACACCGCCTCGATGCCGACGATCACGATGGCCAGGGCCATCACCACGGGTGGCAGCGGGTTCAGGGGCGGTTCGTTGTGAGGATGCACCATGGGCGGGGGCTCTTTCTTGACGGCATGTCGGGGCATGGGTAAGCCAGCCCCAGCCGAATTTCCAGACGGAGTATGCCCCATGTCCGAGGCGGTCCAGCCCACCCCCGCCTTCACACCGCGTGTCTTTTCCGGCATCCAGCCCTCGGGCGGCCTGACGCTCGGCAATTACCTCGGCGCGATCAAGCGTTTCGTGGACATGCAGGGGAGCGGTGTCGAGACGATCTACTGCGTCGTCGACATGCACGCCATCACGGTCTGGCAGGACCCCGCCGCGCTGGTGCGCCAGACCCGCGAGCTGACCGCCGGCTACCTTGCCGCGGGTCTCGATCCGACCAGGTCGATCCTCTTCAACCAGAGCCAGGTGGCGGAACACGCCCAGCTCGGCTGGATCTTCAATTGCGTCGCCCGGCTTGGCTGGATGAACCGCATGACCCAGTTCAAGGACAAGGCCGGCAAGAACGCCGAGAAGGCCTCGCTGGGGCTTTATGCCTATCCCGCGCTGATGGCCGCCGACATCCTGCTCTACCACGCCACCCACGTGCCCGTGGGCGAGGACCAGAAGCAGCACGTCGAGCTGACCCGCGACATCGCCGCCAAGTTCAACCACGACTTCGGCACCGAGTTCTTCCCGATGACCGAGCCGGTGATCGAGGGCGCCGCAACGCGCGTCATGTCGCTGCGCGACGGCTCCAAGAAGATGTCGAAGTCCGATCCCTCGGACGCCAGCCGCATCAACATGACCGATGACGCCGACGCCATCGCCAAGAAGATCCGCAAGGCCAAGACCGACCCCGAGCCCCTGCCCTCCGAGGCCGAGGGTCTTGCCGAGCGTCCCGAGGCGCGCAACCTCGTCAACATCTACGCGGCGCTCTCGGAGCAGACCGTCGAGCAGGTGATGGCCGAGGTGGGCGGCAGGCCGTTCTCGGAGTTCAAGCCGCTGCTGGCGGATCTGGCGGTCGACAAGCTGGCGCCGATCTCGACCGAGATGGCGCGCTACATGCAGGACCCGGCCGAGATCGACCGCATCCTCAAGGACGGCGCCGGACGCGCCCGCGCCATCGCCGCGCCGATCCTGCAGAAAACCTATGAAATCGTGGGGATGGTGGGCGCCTGAGCGCCCCGGACCTGACCTTGCAGCACATTCCGGGACCGTTCCGACGGTCCCGGTCCCGCCCTGCAGCCTAAGCCTGGCCGGTCAGTCCGGCCCGGGCAGCAATGCGCAGCGCGTGGCTCGGGTCGCGCGCCACCGGCGGCATCACCGGATCGTAGGCCGCGCGCAGCACCTCACCGATCTCGGGGCGCAGCACGACGCGGCCATCCTCGAGCCGGCCCAGCGGCGAGCGGCTTGCGAAGGCGCTCTCGGACCACAAGAGCATCACCTGCAACACCTGGCTCAGTGCCAGTTCCTCGGCGGGCTGCGCCGCCAGCGCCTTGTCCATGCGCAGGAAGACAAACCCCGCCTTGATCGCGCCGGTCTCGTCGAAGCGGAAGACCCGGTACTGGTTGGCGCCCGACGCTTCGAGCCGGGCGATCATCGGTTCCAGCCCCTCGATCAGGCGGTCGAGATCGGGCACGCCGCGCAGTTCGGCCCAGTCGCGGAAGAAGAACACCATCACGTTGGCGCCGAGCTCGGGATCGGTCTCGGCCATCTTGTGGCCGGAGAGCGCGCAAAGCGCCTCGAAGGCGCCCTTGATCACCGAGAGCGTGGCGTCCTCGACGCCGAAGACGATGGGCACGATCGGCCGCCCCCAGCGGGCGCAGAGATAGCTGCCGTCCTGGCGGGTGAACAGGGCCTCGACGTCGGCGGGCAGCATGGCGTCTCCTTCTCGTTCGCGGTGCTTGCGGGGCGCTTATAGAGGCCGCCGGCGGGCAGAGCCAAGCCGGTTCAGCGCCGCCCCCAGAGCCTGCGTCGCCCCGGGGCCAGGCTTTGCCGGCGCCGCTCGCGCAGGAAGACAAAAAGCCCCGCCCCCACGATCAGCGCGCAGCCGGCCCAGACGCTGGCGCCCGGCCATTCGCCGAAGATCAGCCAGCCCCAGAGAATCGCCAGCGGCAGGCCGACGTATTCGAAGGGCGCCACGGTCGCCGCCTCGGCCATGCGGTAGGCGGCGCTGAGCGCGTAGCCCACGAAACCCGACAGCGTGCCGAGGACCAGCATCACCAGGGCGTCGCGCCCTTCGGGCCAGATCCACGGCCGCAGCAGGAAGGCCAGCGCCTCGCTCTCGACCCGGTCGACGTAGCGCCCGTCGCCCGCCACCAGCCAGAAGCCGAAGGCCACCACGAGGAAGGTCACCTGCAGGTAGACCGCCAGCACCGAGGCCCGCGTCGTCAGCCCGAGCTTGCGGGTCATCACCTGAAGGATCGCGTAGAAGAAGGCCGAGATCACCGGCAGCAGCAGCACGATGCGCGAGGTGGCAAGCTCTTCCTTCCACGGCTGCTGCATGATCAGCACCCCGATAAAGCCCACCACCACCGCGCCGATGCGCAGCGGGCCGACCTTCTCGCCGAGGAAGGGAATCGAGAGCAGCGTGATGAAGAGCGGCGCCACGAAGAACAGCGCCGTAGCCTGCCCCAGCGGGATCACCGCCACCGCCGCGTAATAGGTCATGTTGGCCAGCACCACCATCAGCCCGCGCGCCACGTGCAGCAGCGGCGTGCGCGTCCGCAGCAGCGACCAGCCGCCCTCAAGCTTCACGAGGCTCAGGGTGATGACCAGCCCGACGCCCGCGCGTACCGCGACGATCTCGTGCAGCGGATAGCCGCCCGAGAGCAGCTTGATCAGCATGTCGTTCACCGAGATGGCAACGACGCCGAAACAGATGAAGAGGATGCCCAGGCCCGGCCGGTCGGAGAGTGCTTTCATGGCTCTCGCGACTACCCCGGCCCCTGCACCGGCGCCAGATCAAATCGCCGCGCACAGGGGGGCCTGCGCCAGCGAACGTTGCGTTCCTGCGAGGGCAGCCTAGGTTCTGCGGGCAAGACGGGAGGACGCGACATGGCGATGGTCGAGCTGCGGCAGGTCCGCAAGATCTATGACGGCGGATTCGAGGCGCTGAAGGGCGTCGACCTCGATATCGAGGCGGGCGAGATCCTCGCGCTGCTTGGCCCAAACGGCGCCGGCAAGACGACGCTGATCTCGACGGTCTGCGGGCTGGTGACGCCAAGCTCCGGCACGCTCACCGTGGGCGGGCACGACGTGCTTGCCGATTACCGCGCGGCGCGCTCGCTGATCGGGCTGGTGCCGCAGGAGGTCAGCCTCGAGCCATTCGAGAAGGTCTCCAACACCGTGCGCCTGTCGCGCGGGCTGTTCGGCAAGCCGCGCAATGACGCGCTGATCGAGGATATCCTCCGGCGGCTGTCGCTCTGGGACAAGCGCGACCAGCCGATTCGCGCCCTCTCGGGCGGCATGAAACGCCGCGTGCTGATCGCCAAGGCCTTGAGCCACGAGCCCGAGGTGCTGTTCCTCGACGAGCCCACCGCGGGCGTCGACGTCGAGCTGCGCCGCGACATGTGGGAGATCGTGGCCGACCTGAAGGCGCGCGGGGTGACGATCATCCTCACCACCCACTACATCGAGGAAGCCGAGGCCATCGCCGACCGCATCGGCGTCATCAACAACGGCGAGATC
>NZ_JAATOS010000253.1:0-5892 GCF_011806505.1 Salipiger sp. HF18
TTATAGGCCAAGCCTTTGCGCATGAAAAGCAAGCTGAGCCGGGAAAAGCATATGTCAAAGGGCATTTTTGACGCGGGGTCATGATCCGGCGAAACCGCATGCACGCGGGCCGGGAAACTCTCGTGGCACCCGGACGAATCGGTCGCGAGGGGCACCGCACCCTGGGCTGGCAGGCCTATGGGAGCGGTGCGAAAACGTTGTCGCGCGGGTAGCTGCCCTGCTCGCCGTAGGGCCGCGGGAGGGTGTCTGCCTCGACCCGAGGGGCGTCGGGCTGCTCCGGGCGATCCTCGGGTTCGGCCTCGGCAGAACCGGGAAGCCGCGGGCGCCGATCGGCCTCGGCGGTGTCCTGCGTCTCTTCCGCGGGCTCGCTGCCCGTGGACGCGGCCTGTGCCTCGGCCTTGCGCGCCTCGTCGAGCAGTTTTTCGGCCTGTTTTTCGAGGATTGCCGAGATCTTGATCTGCATGATCGAGGGTGGGGCCACATGCTTGGACGGGTCCGGAAGGCCGGCGAGGCCCCTCCAGAAGTTGGTCGGCGGCTGGCCGCCGGTCCCCGGATCATTGCGCGACTGCGCCTGCTCCGCCACGGGCTGCACCTTGGTTTCGACGGGAGGTCCGTCGGGAACCGCGGGAAGGCCCTGTGGATGCCCGGTGGCCAAAGGTGCCACCGCGGGGGAAACACCTGGGAACTGCATGGAACTGCTCCATCAGATACTGTGCCCCCACGGATCAAGGCTACCACAGGAAACCGCGGTCGGCATCGGCGTCCGGAGAATTTTCGGCGTTTTTCACCTGCTTGGTAAATGCATCCTTGCGAGCCGCGCGAGGGGCGGTAACGCCGAACGGCCGCCCGAAGGCGGCCGTTCTTTGGTCCCGGAGGGCGGGTTTAGCCCTTGTTTGCGCGGTTTTCGATGAGGTCGTCGACGACGGAGGGGTCGGCGAGTGTTGAGGTGTCCCCGAGGGCGCCGTAGTCGTTTTCGGCGATCTTGCGCAGGATGCGGCGCATGATCTTGCCGGAGCGGGTCTTGGGCAGGCCGGGGGCCCACTGGATGAGGTCGGGCGAGGCGATCGGGCCGATCTCGGTGCGGACCCAAGCGCGCAGCTCCTTCTTGAGCTCCTCCGAGGGCTCGACGTCGTTCATCAGCGTCACGTAGCAGTAGATGCCCTGGCCCTTGACCGCGTGCGGGTATCCCACCACCGCGGCCTCGGCGACCTTGGCGTGAGCCACGAGCGCCGACTCGACCTCGGCCGTGCCCATGCGGTGGCCCGAGACGTTGATCACGTCGTCGACGCGGCCGGTGATCCAGTAGTCTCCGTCCGCGTCCACCCGGCAGCCGTCGCCGGAGAAGTAGTAGCCCTTGTATTGCTGGAAATAGGTCTGCTCGAAGCGCTCGTGGTCACCCCAGACCGTGCGCATCTGCCCCGGCCAGCTGTCGGCGATGGCCAGCACGCCCTCGGTCGGGCGATCCTCGATCACCTCGCCGCTGGTGGGTTCCAGCACCACCGGCTTGACCCCGAAGAACGGCTTCATCGCCGAGCCGGGCTTGGCGGCATGGGCGCCGGGCAGCGGTGTCATCAGGTGGCCGCCGGTTTCGGTCTGCCACCAGGTGTCCACGATCGGGCAGCGGCCCTGACCGATCTTGTCGTTGTACCAGTTCCACGCCTCCGGGTTGATGGGCTCGCCCACGGTGCCGAGCAGTTTCAGCGAGGATAGGTCGCAACCGGTTACGAAATCGTCACCCTGGCCCATCAGCGCCCGCAGCGCCGTCGGGGCGGTGTAGAACTGGTTGACCTTGTGCTTCTCGCAGACCTGCCAGAAGCGGCTGGCGTCGGGCCAGGTCGGCACGCCCTCGAACATCAGCGTGGTGGCGCCGTTGGCGAGGGGCCCGTAGACGATGTAGCTGTGGCCGGTGACCCAGCCCACGTCCGCGGTGCACCAGTAGACGTCGCCCTCGTGGTAGTCGAAGGTGATCTCCTGGGTCATGGCGGCGTAAACCAGATATCCACCACTTGCGTGCACAACCCCCTTGGGCTTGCCGGTCGAGCCCGAGGTATACAGGATGAACAGCGGGTCCTCGGCATTCATCGGCCGCGGCGGGCAGTCGGGGGCCGCGTGTTCCATCAGGTAGTTGAGGTCGACGTCCCGGCCCTGGATCCAGGTGGTCTGGTCGCCGGTATGCTTGACCACGAGGCAGCGGACCTTGTCCGAGCAGTGCAGGAGGGCGGCGTCGGTGTTGGACTTGAGCGCGGTGCGGCGGCCGCCGCGGGGCGCGGTGTCGGCGGTGATGACGATCTTGGCGCCGCAGTCGTTGATGCGGTTGGCAAGCGCGTCGGGCGAGAAGCCGGCGAAGACGATGGAATGGATGGCGCCGATGCGGGCGCAGGCGAGCATGGCGTAGGCCGCCTCGGGGATCATCGGCAGGTAGATGACCACCCGGTCGCCGCGCATGACGCCCTGGCTGAGCAGGACGTTGGCCATGCGGTTCACCTTGTCGTAGAGCTCGGCATAGGTGATGTGGCGGGCGGGGTCCTCGGGGTTGTCGGGCTCGAAGATGATCGCGGTCTGGTTGGCGCGGGTCTTCAGGTGGCGGTCGATGCAGTTGTAGGCGACGTTGAGCACGCCGTCCTCGTACCACTTGATCGAGACCTTGCCGAAATCGAAGCAGGTGTCCTTGATGCGGGTGGGCCGGGCCATCCAGTCGAGCCGCTGCGCCTGCTCCGCCCAGAACCCGTCCGGGTCCGAAATCGAGCGCGCATACATCTCCTCGTACCGCTCCGCGTCGACATGCGCGCCGGAGACAAAGTCGGATGACGGCGGGTAGGTGACGGACATGGTGTGGTTCCTCCTCCACGAGTTCTTTCCACCAAGGGAAACGCGGGAGGCAGGCGAAGGCAATAGGCATTTGGTGGAATGTTTCAGCAGCATGCGCTGAAATTTCCGACATATTGCGCGAGCGCGCGGTGACGACCCGCCACGCGCCCGACGCCTTCAGATCGCGAGGTACTCGGCCCGCAGGCTCTCGTTCTCGAGCACCTCGGCGGCGGTGCCGTCGAAGACGATGGATCCGGTGTCAAGGATGATCGCCCGGTCCGCCAGCTGCAGCGCGCGTACCGCGTTCTGCTCGACGATGATCGTGGTCATGCCCTGCTCCTTGATGTGGCGCAGCGTCTTCTCGATCTCGTCGACGATCACCGGCGCAAGCCCCTCGTAGGGCTCGTCGAGCAGCAGCACCTTGATGTCGCGGGCCAGCGCCCGGGCGATGGACAGCATCTGCTGCTCGCCGCCCGAGAGGGTCACGCCCTCCTGCTTGCGGCGCTCGCCGAGGCGGGGAAAAAGGTCGTAGAGCCGCTCGATCGACCAGCCGACGGGCGGCGCGATCTGCGCCAGTTGCAGGTTCTCCTCGACGGTGAGGCCGGAGATGATGCGTCGGTCCTCGGGCACCAGCCCGAGCCCATTCATCGCCGCCTCGTGCGAGGCCATGTTGTGGAGCGGCTTGTGGTCGAGCCAGATCTCGCCGCGCTGCACCTGCGGCGTCCCGAGCCGCGCGATCGAGCGCAGCGTGGTGGTCTTGCCCGCGCCGTTGCGTCCAAGCAGTGCCAGGATCTCGCCCTCGTGCACGTTGAAGCTGATGCCCTGCACGATGTAGCTCTCGCCGTAGTAGGAATGCATGTCCCACACCGAGAGGAAGGCAGGCGCGGTCTCGGCCTTGTTGCCGTGCCTGGAAAAGTCCGGTCTGACGTTCATTGTCCCGTCTCCTTACGCGTGCTCGCCGAGGTAGGCTTCCTGCACCTTGGGGTGGCCCTTGATGTTCTCCGGCACGTCCTCGACCAGCGGCGTGCCCTGCGCGAGCACGGTGATCCGGTCGGCGAGGCTGAAGACCACGTGCATGTCGTGCTCGATGATCGCCATGGTGATGTCGCGTTTGGCCTTGATCTCCTTGAGCAGGTCGATGGTGTTGTTGGTGTCCGCCCGCGCCATGCCCGCCGTCGGTTCGTCGAGCAGCAGCAGCCGCGGCTCTTGCACGAGGCACATGGCCATCTCGAGCCGGCGCTTGTCGCCGCGCGACATCGAGGCCGAGTGCATGTTGCGCTTGTCGAGCATGTTGACGTCCTCGAGCATCGCCTCGGCGCGTTCGCGCAGCTCGGTCTCGCTTGCGACCGAGCGGAAGGCGTGCAGCCGGTAAGCCCCGTCGCGTCGGGCGAAGAGCGGGATCATCATGTTCTCCATCACCGTCAGGTCGCCGAAGATCTCGGGCGTCTGGAACACCCGGCTGATGCCCATCTGGTTGATCTCGAACGGCTTGCGCCCGAGCACCGAGTGGCCGTCAAACATCACCGAGCCGGTGTCGGGGATCAGCTTGCCGACGAGGCAGTTCAGCAGCGTCGACTTGCCGGCCCCGTTGGGCCCGATGATGGCGTGGACCGTGTTTTCTGTCACCGAAAGGTTCACGTCGGTCAGCGCCTTCAGCCCGCCGAAGCGCTTGTTGACGTCCTTGACTTCAAGAATGCCCATTCTCGCTCTCCTCATTCAGCCGGTTCGGTGCTGGCGGACTTGGCGGGCTCCTCCGCCGACCTGCGGCGGAGGCGGCGCGCGATGCGCTGCCCGCCCTCGACCAGCCCGCCGGGCAGGAAGATGACGATCAGCATGAACATCAGGCCCAGCGTCAGGTGCCAGCCCTTGCCGACGAAGGGGTGGATCAGCGCGACCACGAAATCCTCGAGCCCGTCCGGCAGGAAGGACACCCAGCCGTGCACCACCTGGTCGTTGATCTTCGAGAAGATGTTCTCGAAGTACTTGATGAAGCCCGCGCCCAGCACGGGCCCGATCAGGGTGCCGGCACCGCCGAGGATGGTCATCAGCACCACCTCGCCCGAGGCGGTCCACTGCATCCGCTCTGCGCCCGCGAGCGGGTCCATGCAGGCCAGCAGCCCGCCAGCGAGGCCCGCGTACATGCCCGAGATCACGAAGGCCGCCAGCGTGTAGGGGCGCGCGTTGAGGCCGGTGTAGTAGAGCCGGTTCTGGTTCGACCTGATGGCCCTCAGGGTCATCCCGAAGGGCGAGCGGAAGATGCGGATCGCGAGGTAGAAGGAGATCAGCATGATCACTGCGGCAACGTAGTAGCCGACCGAGAACTGGAAGGCCCAGGGCCCGATGTCCAGGGTCTCGAAGCTGCGCATCTCGAGGCCGAAGAGGTTGGTGACCGGGATGCCCCCGTCCGCGGTGGCCGACTGGCCGAGGACGCGCGGGTCGTCGAGGGTGATCTGCAGGCCGGTCTCGCCGTTGGTGACCGGCGTCAGCACCGAGTAGGCGAGGTTGTAGCTCATCTGCGCGAAGGCCAGCGTCAGGATCGAGAAGTAGATCCCCGAGCGCCGCAGGCTGACGTAGCCGATTACCACCGCGAAGAGCCCCGAGACGACCATCGACAGCACGATGGCCGGAAGCACGTTCATGCTGAGCAGCTTGAACATCCACACCGCCGCGTAGCTGCCCACGCCGAGAAAGGCCGCGTGGCCGAAGCTGAGGTAGCCGGTGAGGCCGAACAGGATGTTGAAGCCGATGGCGAGGATCCCGAAGATCACAAAGCGCTGCATCAGGTCCGGGTAGCCTGCGTTGAACTGCGCCAGCCCGCTGTCGGTGGGGAAGGGGTTCAGGATGAATGGCGCGAACAGCGCCATCACCGCGACGATCAGGAACAGGGTGACGTCTTTTTTTCCGAGTCCGAACATGGCTCAGTCCTCCATCACGCCCTTGCGGCCCATGAGGCCCCTCGGACGGGTCAGCAGAATGATGATGGCGACGAGGTAGATGATGATCTGGTCGATCCCGGGCAGGATCGCCTTGATCTCGTTCATCGAGGCGAAGCTCTCGAGGATGCCCAGCAGGAAGCCCGCGAGC
>NZ_JAATOS010000254.1:0-5890 GCF_011806505.1 Salipiger sp. HF18
CTCCGCCGTTGATCCGCGGCAGATGAATCATGTTCCGCAACCGGCGTCGAGGCCCGACTATCTCAGCACCCTGTTAGGAAACGTCCCGGGTCACGGGGCCTGACAACCCGGGGCCTTTTGCCATTTCGGGGTGCCCCGAAGACACATCGCGCCTGCCCGCCGCCTGGTCGTCGCCTGCCGCTCGCACACGCAATTTCGCTTTGTGCGAGCGGCAGGCGGTGGCACTATACCTGTGCTTGAATTTCAGAAAATAGACTCTCGCAAGAGGTATTTCATGGAACATTCCGGAAAATACGCCGCCGAGTTCATCGGCACCTTCTGGCTGACCTTCGGCGGCTGCGGCGCGGCGGTGCTGTCCTCGGCCTTCCCCGAGGTGGGAATAGGCCTCCTCGGCGTCTCGCTCGCCTTCGGTTTGACGGTGCTCACCATGGCCTATGCCATCGGCCACGTCTCGGGCTGCCACCTCAACCCGGCGGTGACCGTGGGGCTGGCGGTCGGCGGGCGGTTCCCGATGTCGGACGTGCTGCCCTACATCATCGCGCAGGTGCTGGGCGCGGGGCTCGGGGCGGCGGTGCTCTACGTGATCGCCAGCGGCGTGCCAGACTTCGACGCGGCCGCCTCGGGCTTTGCCGCCAACGGCTACGGCGCCCACAGTCCGGGAGGCTATTCGCTGATGTCGGCCTTCGTGGCCGAACTGGTGCTCACCATGATGTTCCTCTTCATCATCATGGGCACGACACACGGGCAGGCGCCGGTGGGCTTCGCGCCTCTGGCCATCGGGCTGGCGCTGACGCTGATCCACCTGATCAGCATCCCGGTCACCAATACCTCGGTGAACCCGGCGCGCAGCACCGGGCCCGCGCTTTTCGTGGGCGGCTGGGCGCTGTCGCAGCTCTGGCTGTTCTGGCTGGCACCGCTCATGGGCGGCGCGCTTGGCGGGGTGCTGTACCGCTGGCTCAGCCCGACGCCGACGGGCAGCGTCGAGGGCGGTGTTCCCAGCAGCTGACCCCCCCCGGCCGGTCAGGGGGCTTCTCAGGGGGCTTCGGGCTCTTCCGACAGCAGCTTGACCAGCTCGCCCTTCATCTGCTCGAGCTCGTCGCGGTAACGCGACGGGCCGAGAATGCTCAGCGCCGCGTCGAAATCGGCGAGCACTTGCGCCTCAGCGTCCTCGATGGCGGTCATCATGTCGCCGTCGATGTCCTCGAACATCGAGCGCAGCGACACCGAGGTGCGGTTCACCGCCGCCCGCAGCCCGCCCGAGCGGTCGGGCTCGCCGCCCAGCGCGGTGATGGTTGCGGCGATGCGGTCGCACTGTTCGAGGTGCAATCCCCGGAACTTGAGCGCGATGTGGCGGAAATCGGGTTCGGCCTTTTCGGTCATTTCCTCGAACCAGGCATGGGTCTCGACGCTGCGGGACAACAGGTCCTGCAGGGTCACGAGCTGGTCCTCGGTGGCATTGATCGGCTGAACATCGTTCATGGCGTCTGTCCTCGACTGCTGTCCCCGACCGGGGCGTCA
The DNA here is from genome assembly GCF_011806505.1 of Salipiger sp. HF18. Taxonomy (NCBI): domain Bacteria; kingdom Pseudomonadati; phylum Pseudomonadota; class Alphaproteobacteria; order Rhodobacterales; family Roseobacteraceae; genus Salipiger; species Salipiger sp. HF18. The sequence continues at coordinate 1,519 of NZ_JAATOS010000254.1, forward strand.
CGCACCAACGCCGCAATGCGGCGAGGGGTTCCCGCCGGGGTGCCGAGGGTTTATCCGGTGGCCCCCGTGGCCCCTACCCCAGCGCCGCCACCGCGCGCGCCAGCGTGTTGAGCCCTGTCACGAGGTCGGCCTCGTCGGTGTCCTCGGCGAAATCGTGACTGATGCCGCCGATCGAGGGCACGAAGAGCATCGAGACCGGCATCAGCCGCGCCACGTTGGTGGCATCGTGCAGCGCGCCCGAGGGCATCACGCGCCAGCGGTCGGGCGCCTCGTCGCTCGCGGCCCGTTCGAGCGCGCCGCGCAGGCCGGGGTCCATCGCCACCGGGTCGAGCCCCAGCATCGGGCCAAAGCCCGGCTCCATCCCCATCTCCTGCGCGGTCTCGGCGGCGGCGGTGCGGATGATCTCTTCCATCCGCGCCAGCCGGTCGGCATCACCGTCGCGCCACTGCATCGAGAAGCGCACCCGACCGGGTACGATGGAGGCCGCGTTGGGGTGCACCGCCACGTGGCCGATGGTCCAGACGGTCTGCGGCGTCACCACGTTGGCGAAGCGCTCGGCGATGCGCGCGTTGAAGGCCGCAAGCGCCTGGAACGCGTCGCGGCGCAGGTGCATGTCGCGGATGCCGACGATGGCATCGACCACCCCCAGCTTCTCGCCGCTGCTGTCGAGCACCGGCCCCTGTTCGATGTGCATCTCGATGTAGCCGCTGAACCGCCCGGGATCGACGAAATCGCCGCGCCGCACGCCGAAGCGAGCGCGGGCCTCGGCAAAGCTCAGGCCCCCGGCATCGTGCAGCGCGTCGGCGCCCTCGAGCGTCTGGTTGCCGGCCCAGACCGAACTGCCGGTGGTGACGCCAAAACGCCCCTCCTCGTCCTCGAAGGACACCACCGAGACCGGCGGCCCGCCCGCGGCGCGCGCCGCGCGGGATATCTCGAGCGCCGCGATCACCCCGAGCGCGCCGTCGAGCCAGCCGCCCTCGGGCTGGCTGTCGGAATGCGAGCCCATCAGCAGCGAGCGGCCCCCGGCGAGCCCGAAGAGCGAACCCACCGGGTCGTAGTGCGGCTTGAGCCCGGCCTCGGACATGCGCATCGCCAGCCAGTCGCGCGCGGCGATGTCGGGATCCGAGAAGCCCGGGCGCGACACCCCCTTGCCGACGCCAGAGGCCCCGAAGCGGCGCAGGGCGTGCAGGTCCTTGAGGAAACGGTCGGGATCGACGGGCAGCATGGGCGCACTCCTTTGACCGCAAGCCTGCGCCCGGGTCGGAGCGATGTCAATTTATCATGAGAAATTCAGCGCCACCGAAATGGAGGGCCGCGAGGGCCTGCCTCAGGCCCGCGCCATGATCCCAGCGGGCAGGCGCGAGGGATTGTCTCAACTCCGGCACCATGAGCCCATCAGGCGGGCGCGAAGTCCGCCTCAGCCCTTCACCATGATCGCCTCGAGCCGCGCCCGCGCCGTGTCGGGGATCGGCGTCGGCCGGGTGTCGGGATCCACGGCCACGTGGACGAAGAACCCCTCCACGCAGGCGATGTCCTCGTCGTTGCGGAAGATGCCGATCTCGAAGCGCACCGAGCTCGTGCCCAGCTTGCCGACCCGAATGCCCGCGTGCAGCACGTCGGGAAAGCGCGCCTCGGCGTGGTAGGTGGCGCCGCTCTCGACCACGAGGAAGCGCAGGCCGCCCTCCTGCGCGATCTCCATCCCCTGCTCGATCTGCCAGAGGCTCACCACCGTGTCGAAATAGGACAGGTAGGTAACGTTGTTGATGTGACCGTAGGTGTCGTTGTCCTTCCAGCGGGTCTGGATCTCGCGGAAGGCATGGTAGGCGGAGCGGGGTTGCGGGGGTCTGCGTGTCATCCGGATTTCAGCGCCCTGAAGGCGGCCGAGGCGCCCCAGCCCGCGGCGATGGCAATCACCAGCGACAGCAGGCCGTAGAGCGGCGGCTGGTTGCGCGAAAGGTTGTAGAGCCAGCGCTCGAGCCCGACCTTGCCGACCTGGATCACCGAGGCGTGCTGCGAGACGACGCGGCCGCCGCGGGTCAGGTAGACGCGGGTGGTGTACTCGCCCTCGACGATGTTGGCCGGCATCGAGATCGCGGTGTCGAAGAGCGTGCTTTCGCGCAGCTCGACGGTGTTCGGGCGCTGCTGGTAAAGCCCCTTGCTTTCGCGCAGGCGGATCAGCGCGTCGGTGAAGCTCTGCGAATCCTCGATGCTCATCGGCGCCCCCACCGAGCGGATGGCGCGCGCGACCGAGACCCGGTGGCGCAGATCCTCGACCGCGTCGGTGTTGACCCAGATGCCGAGCCTTCGTTCCTTGCGCCAGACGGTGGCCGGGGTGACCGGCCCCGCGACGGTGACAATCACCTGCAGCGGCGGGTCCGAGCGGATCGGGGCCTCGCGCTTGACGGCACCGAAGATCAGGATCTCAGAGCCGTCGAAATCGGCGGTTATGTTCACGCTGTCCTTGCTGAGCCCCATGACCACTTCCTCGGCCCGGAGCGGCAGCGCGACCAGCGACAGCAGAAGGAGAAGCAGCGCCCGCATCATTCGCCCCCCGTCCCGAGTTCGTAGAGGTCGGCCGGGGTCAGGAACAGGTCCAGCGCCAGCTTGAAGCAGACCAGCAGCACCAGCGAGGCCAGCGCGATGCGCAGCTGTTCGGCCTTGAGCCTCGTGCCGATGGCGGTGCCGAACTGCGCCCCGATGACACCGCCGATCAGCAACACCAGCGCCAGCAGCACGTCGACCGTCTGGCTGGTGATGGCGTGGGCCATGGTGGTGAAGGCGGTGACGAAGATGATCTGGAAAAGCGAGGTGCCGACCACGACCTTGGTGGGCATCCCCAGCAGATAGATCATCGCGGGCACCATGATGAAGCCGCCGCCCACGCCCATGATGGCCGAGAGCACACCGACAGAGACCCCGACCAGCAGCGGCGGAATCGCCGAGATATAAAGGCCCGAGGTGCGGAAGCGCATCTTGAAGGGCAGCCCGTGGACCCAGCCGTGATGGCGGCGCTTGGGCACCGCGCCCTTCTTCGAGCGGCGCAGGGCGTTGAGGCTCTCGATGAACATCAGTCCGCCGATGATGCCGAGGAAGACGACGTAGCAGAGCCGCACCAGCAGGTCGACCTGACCCAATTGCTTGAGAAGGTTGAAGATCCAGATCCCCAGAGCCGCCCCCACGAGACCGCCGCAGAGCAGCACCGTGCCCATGCGCAGGTCAACCGTCCGTCGCTTGAGATGTGCGAGCACCCCCGAGACCGAGCTGGCGACGATCTGGTTGGCGCCGGTGGCAACCGCCACCGCGGGCGGGATGCCCATGAAGAACAGCAGCGGCGTGATCAGGAAGCCGCCTCCCACGCCGAACATGCCCGAGAGAATTCCCACCAGCCCGCCAAGGCCGAAGAGCAGGAAGATGTTGACCGAGACCTCGGCGATGGGGAGGTAGATCTGCATGGCGCGACTTTGCGAGCGCGGCGATAATTTGGCAAGCGGCGGAAGACGCTTTGTCTTCGCGCCTGCAGCAGTTTCGCCACCCTGCTCCGGCGCGACCGTCAGCGCGCGCGAAGGCCGGGCGCGCGCAGCAGCAGCCAGAGGCAGAAGCCGCTCTCGGCCAGTATCGGCAGCAGGTAGGCGGGCGCGAAGGCGGCGCCGAGCTCGGGCGCGAGGAAGCGCAGCGCGCTGCCCGCGATGTAGACCAGCCCCGACGCCGCGATCAGCCAGCCCAAGAGCGCCGGTCGTGCCCCGGCGCGCGCCAGCAGCCAGCCGGTGAGCAGGCAGTTCACCCCGAAGAACACCAGCCCGAGGTCGTAGCCGTGCGCCTGCAGCGCCATGGCAAGCTGCGCCGTCGCGGCCCCTGCCTCGCCCTGCATCTCGAGCGTCAGCAGCGCCCCCGCCTGGAACAGCAGCGACGCGGCGATCAGCCCGGCCTGCACCAGACGGAAGACCATCGCCGCCAGCGCCACCGGCGCGCTGACCGGGCGCAGGAGCTGGTAGAGCAGCACCGCCAGCGCCACGTCGGCGAGCGCCATGACGGTGTCCGCAGCGAGGCTCGCCCGTAGAAGCTCCGGCGCCGCGAGGATCCGCGCCGCCGTCTCGGCCGCGTTCCCCGGCACCACCAGCGCCCCGCGAAAGGCAAGCTCGCTGGTGAGGCCAAGTGCGATGATGCCGAGATAGAGCACGCCTGCGGCGCGGGCGGCGCCGAACGGGCGGCTACGGGCGGAGCTGGCAGGACGGGCGTCGAACATCGGGGCGCGGCTCCGGCGGCTTGGAGGGTGCCCCGAGACTAGGGGGTTTTGCCGTCCCTGAGTACCGTTTTCAGGCCCAGATTCTTCTGGTCCGGATTGCAGGGCGTCCCCTGCCCGGGCCCGGCTCAG
>NZ_JAATOS010000255.1:0-5854 GCF_011806505.1 Salipiger sp. HF18
GCCATGAACGGCGAGGACATCGTCAAGGAGCGCGAGCTCAAGGGCGGTGAAGCCGACATCACCAACAACCGGATGGAGCTTCTGGCCGCGATCAACGCGCTGGAATCGCTGACCCGGCCCACCACCATCACCGTGGTGACGGACAGCGCCTACGTGAAGAACGGCGTGACCGGCTGGATCCACGGCTGGAAGCGCAACGGCTGGAAGACAGCCGCCAAGAAGCCGGTCAAGAACGCCGAGCTCTGGCAGCGCCTCGACGAGGCGCAGCGGATGCACTCCGTGACCTGGAAATGGGTCAAGGGCCACGCCGGCCACCCGGAGAATGAGCGCGCCGACGAGCTCGCCCGCGCCGGCATGGCGCCGTTCAAGCCCGGCGGCAAGTGACCCGGAGGGCGCGGCGATGACCCCGCTCGTGCTGCTCGACTACACCTCGGTGCTGATCTTCGCCCTGACCGGGGCGCTGGTGGCCAGCCGCGCCCAGCTCGACATCGTCGGCTTCGCCTTCCTCGCCTGCCTGACCGCGCTCGGCGGCGGCACGGTGCGCGACCTGCTGCTCGACCGCGAGGTGCTGTGGATCGACAACCCCACCTATCTCGGCGTGGCGACCGGCGCCGCGGTGCTGGTCTTTTTCACCGCGCACCTGCTGGAAAGCCGCTACCGCGCCATCCTGTGGCTCGACGCCGCGGCGCTCTCGGTGGCGGTGGCAGCGGGCTCCGGCATCGCCCAGAGCAACGGCGCCAGCATCCCCGTGGTTCTGGTGATGGGCGTCACCACCGGCTGCCTCGGCGGGCTGATGCGCGACGTGGTCGCCAACGAGGTTCCGCTGCTGCTGAAACAGGGCGAGCCCTACGCCACCTGCGCCCTCGCCGGTGCCGGCGCCTTCCTCATCGCCGACGCGGCGGGCATGCTGCCCGGCCGCGGGGCGCTGATCGGCGCCATCCTCACCTTCGTGCTGCGCGGAGGCACAATCGCCTTCGGCTGGCAGATCCCGGTCTACAAGGGACGCCCCCCGCGCACCTGACGCAGGCCAAGCCCCATGCCGCCGGCGGCGTCCTCCCCGCAAGCGCGGCGGGCCCCCTCCCCCGGACGCGCACAGCCGAGCCGCGCCGGCCCTTCCTCTGGCCGGAAATATCCCGGGGTGAATTGGCCGCCAGGCCAAGAGGGGCAGCGCCCCTCCCGGCCCCACCCAAAGCCTCCAGGCTCACTGAAGGTCGGCAAAGGCCTTCCGGAGCCGCGCGCAGGCCTCCTCGACCCGCGACCGCGGGGTGGCGATGTTGAAACGCAGGAAGCTCTCGCCCCCGGTGCCGAAGGCCGCCCCGTGGTTGGCGGCGATCTTCGCCTCGCCTTGCACCCGGCGCTCGATCTCGGCGGCGTCCATGCCGGTGCCCTCGAAATCCACCCACGCGAGGTAGGTCGCCTCGAGCGCCATCGACGAGATCCCCGGCAGCGCGTTCACCGCCTCGTCGAAGATCTTGCGGTTGCCGTCGAGATAGCCGGTCAGCTCGTCGACCCATGCCGCGCCCTCGGGCGAGCAGGCCGCGGTGGCCATGTGCAGGCCGAAGCTGTTTGGCGACAGGCCGAGCGCCGCCATGCGCGCCCCGAACTTCGCCCGGAGCTTCGGATCTGGGATGATGACGTTTCCGATATGGGCGCCCGCGATGTTGAAGGTCTTGGTGGTCGCGGTCATCATCACGAGCCGATCCTCGACACCCTCGATCAGCGCCATCGGCACGTGCTTGTGGCCCGGCATCACAAGGTCGTTGTGGATCTCGTCGGAGACCAGGATCAGGTCGTGGCGCTTGGCGAAATCGGCGACCGCCTGAAGCTCGTCGCGGCTCCAGACCCGACCGCCCGGGTTGTGCGGCGAGCACAGCACGAGCACCTTCTCGCGCCCGGTCATCATCGCGTCATATGCCCCGAAATCCATCTCGTAGCGGCCGTCGCGCTGCACGAGCGGGCACTCCACGACCTCGCGGCCGGCGGCTTTGATGATGCGGTGGAAGGCGTGGTAGACCGGGGTGAAGAGCACGATACCGTCGCCGGGCTGCGACCAGGCGTCGACGCACATGGCGACGCCGTTCACGAGGCCATGCGTGGTGAAGACCCACTCCGGATCGATCTTCCAGCCGTGCCGCGTCTCCTGCCACCACCGGATCGCGCCGAGATAGTTGGACTCGTCACCGAAATAGCCGTAGATCCCGTGATCCAGCATCTTTTGCAGCGAGTCCTGCACGCAGGACGGCGGGCGGAAATCCATGTCCGCCACCCACATCGCAAGCCCGTCCTGCGGGGAAACGCCGAACAGCGCCTCCATCTTGTCCCATTTCGAGCAATGGGTTCCGACACGGTCGATCACTTCGTCGAAGCGGCTGGTCATGGGGGGTGGTTCCTCTATCGCTGACCCGCGCGACGGTGCGGCCGCGCGGCGAACTGTATGTGCGCGAACGCTAGCGCGACGGGCGGCGAGTGCAACCCCCACCCGCTTGCGAAAACCCAGCGATTTGCCTAGATGGATCGCATGAAACGGCCCATTCTCATCCACCCCGACCCGCGGCTCAAGAAGCTCTGCGATCCGGTCGCCGATCTGTCGGACGATCTGCGCACGCTTGCCGACGACATGCTCGAAACCATGTACGACGCGCCGGGCATCGGGCTGGCGGCGCCGCAGGTGGGCATCCTGCACCGGCTCATCGTGCTCGACTGCGCCAAGCAGGACAACGGCGAGACCCCGCGCCCACTGGTGATGATCAACCCGCGCATCCTCGCGAGCTCGGATGAGCGCAGCGTCTACGAGGAAGGCTGCCTGTCGATCCCCGACCAGTACGCCGACGTGGAGCGCCCCAAGATGGTCGAGGTCGAATGGCTCGACCGCGACGGCAAGCTGCAGAAGGAAGAGTTCGACGGGCTCTGGGCCACCTGCGTGCAGCACGAGATCGACCACCTCGACGGCAAGCTCTTCATCGACTACCTGAAGCCGCTCAAGCGCCAGATGATCACTCGCAAGATGGTCAAGCTCAAGCGCGAACGGGCCCGCCCGTGAGCCTGCGAGAGATCCTGCTCTGGCCCGACGAGCGCCTGAAGCAGCCCTGCGAGACCGTGGCCGACGTGGCCGAGGTCGAGCAGCTGGTCACCGACCTCTTCGAGACCATGTACGACGCCCCCGGCCGCGGTCTCGCCGCGCCTCAGGTCGGCGTGCTGAAGCGGGTCTTCGTCATGGATGCCGGCTGGAAGGAGGGTGACATGGTCCCCCTCGCCTGCATCAACCCCGAGATCGTCGAGGTCTCGGAAGAGACCGCCAGCGGCCCCGAGGGCTGCCTCTCGATCCCCGGGGTCACCGCGCAGGTGCGGCGCCCGGTGCGGGTCCGCATGGCCTTCACAGATCTCTCCGGCACCCGGCAGGAGCGCGACTTCGAGGGCTCCGAGGCCATCGTCGCGCAACATGAATACGACCATCTCGAGGGGCTGGTGCATTTCGACCGACTCGACCCGCAGGAGGCCAAGGCCCTGAAGCTTGAATACGAGGCGCAGCAATCGTGACCGCCCGCCCCTGCATCCCGTGGCCCGACAAGCGCCTGCGCACCCCCGCGGCCCCGGTCGAGGCGATCACCGACGAGATCCGCGCGATCTGGACCGACATGATCGACACCATGGAGGCGATGCCCGGCGTCGGCCTCGGCGCGCCGCAGATCGGCGTCATGCTGCGTCTCGCGGTTGTGGATGCCTCGGAAAAGCGGGGCGAGGCCGTTCGCATGGCCAACCCCGAGGTGCTGCATGCCAGCGTCAAGCTGCGCAGCCACGACGAGGCGAGCCCCAATCTTCCCGGCGTCTGGGCCAGCATCGACCGCCCGCGCGCGGTCACCGTCCGGTTCCTCAACGCCGAGGGCGAGATCGAAGAGCGCGATTTCGTCGGGCTGTGGGCGACCTCGGTGCAGCACCAGATCGACCACCTGAACGGGCGCATGTATTTCGACCACCTCAGCAAGGTGAAACGTGACATACTGCTGCGCCGGGCGAAGAAGGCCCGCTGACGCGGGCCTCTGCGGTCGCTCGATTCAGCCCCGGCGCAGACGCATCAGAAGATCACGCGAGGGCTCTCCGGTCACCGGCAGGCCGGCGCTCGCCTGGTAGGAGCTGATCGCGGCCTCGGTCTTGCTGCCGAACACCCCGTCCGGCGTACCCACGTCATAGCCCGCCCGGTTGAGCTGCGCCTGCAGATCCTTGCGCTCATCGATCGTGAAGCCGTACTGGTCGGGCGGGAAGCTCGCCTTCACCGGCCCCGCACCCAGCAGGCGGTCCGACAGGTGCCCGACGCCCAGCCCGTATTTCTCGGCGTTGTTGTAGCGCAGGATGACGTTGTAGTTTCGGAACACGAGGAAGGCCGGCCCCGACACACCCGACAGCGCGAGGATCGAACCGGTGCCGCCCGGCAGCGAGCCGCCGCCCGCGGCGCGGACGCCCATGGCCGCCCATTCCGACGAGGAGCGCCGCACGCCGCGCCCGGTCTGGCCGGCGCTGAAGCCCGCGGGCAGGCTCACCTCGAGCCCCCAGGGCTCGCCACGCCGCCAGCCGCTGCGCGACAGGTAGTTGGCGGTCGAAGCCAGCCCGTCTGTGGGATCCTCGGACCAGATGTCGCGTCGGCCGTCGCCGCGGAAGTCGACCGCGTAATCCTGATAGGTCGTGGGGATGAACTGCGTGTGCCCCATCGCGCCGGCCCAGCTTCCGGTGAGCTGCGAGGCGGTGGTGTCGCCGCGCTGCAGGATGCGCAGCGCCGCCATCAGCTGGCTCTCGAAGAAATCGGCGCGGCGCCCGTCATAGGCCAGCGTCGAAGTGGCCGAGACCACCGGGATGTCGCCGCGGCGCTCGCCATAGCGGCTTTCCATGCCCCAGACCGCGGTGACGATCTGCGGCGGCACGCCGTAGCGGCCCTCGATCTCCTGCAGGAGCCCGCCGTACTGGCGCAGCTTGCTGCGGCCGGTCGAGACCTTCTCGTCCGAGGCCGCGATGGCGAAGTAATCCTCGAGCGTCCGGGTGAACTCGGTCTGGCTGCGGTCGCGCTTGACCACGCCGGGCAGGAAGCCCGCGTTGCGGAAGGCGGTGTCGAGCGTCGCGGCGCTGATCCCGCGCGACGCGGCCCGGCTGCGGAAGGACGCCACCCAGGCGTCGTAGCCGGCGTTGGGCTGCGGCAGCAGGTCCGGCGTGAGCCCGCCCGAGGGCTCCATCGAGACCCCGCCTCCGCCACAGCCCGCCAGCAGCGCAAGGGCGCCGCCGCCCATCATGATGTTTCGCCGAGTCACCCGCATTGCCCGTCTCCTGCTTTCTCTTTGCGGGCAGTGTGTCGCGTCGGTCCATGCTCGGCAAGCAGCCGCTTGCGGATCGGCAAGAGACGGCACACCGGGGCCGTCGGGGCCTCAGAACGGCGGCTCGTAGCCGAAATGCGCGACCTCGCGGGCATAGACCTCCCGCACGATCTCGGTGGTCTCGTCGTCGTAGTGGTCGGCGATGGGACGGCGCGCATTTCGGATGCCGCCCTTGGCCCTGATGCCCGAGATGTTGCAGTTGAGCCCGATGCGGCGCCCCGCCTCGGCAAGGTCCTCGTCCAGCCGCTCGTAGCGGCCGACGAAATCCAGCGCGACCTCGTCGCCGATGGCGTAGATCTCCCAGTTGGGCACCAGCGGAGGGCGGATCTGCTCGGGATCGGGGCGCGCCCGGTCATGCAGCCGCAGGATGTATTCACGGAAGCTCACCTCGGGGTCCCGGCAGACATGCAGCCGCCAGTAGTAGTCCGAGACCGCGTGGCTCCACGGGTTGCGGACGATGCCGAACTTGAAGAACGTCTCCCACTCCTCCGGCGCGA
>NZ_JAATOS010000256.1:0-5847 GCF_011806505.1 Salipiger sp. HF18
GGGCGGACAGCTGAAATTCCCCGACGCTTTCCGCCGTTTTCCCGCTTGCAATGCTGCCAGCCCTTCCGTAAATGGGGGCTCGGCCTTAGGGGTATAGCTCAGCTGGTAGAGCGACGGTCTCCAAAACCGTAGGTCGCGGGTTCGAACCCTGCTGCCCCTGCCATTGAAATCACTCACAAAATCGCTGTTCTGACGACGACTATCGAAGAGCGTTTGGGCGCTCATTTGGGAATTTTCGTTCCCGCTTCGTGCGCTTCGCGCTTGCTGAGTGCCGATTCTGCCAGGCGCGCATCCCGGCTCAGATAGTGGGCGTCGAGGATCGCGCCCACGTCCCGCAGGCTGTGGCCCGTGAACGTCGCAATCTCTGCCTCACTGCATCCCGCGATGGCCAGCCGCGTCACCGCCGTCCCGCGAAGGTCGTGGAAGGTCAGGCCGGTGACCTGGGCCTTGGCCAGTGTCTTGCGCCAAGTCGCGCTGAAGCCGTGTCCGGTCCACGCGGTTCCCTTCGTCGTGGTCAGGATGGTAACCGCCTTCTTGTCCTGCGCGGCTTCATCCAGTGCAGCCTTCAGGACGCCCGCAACGGGAATGACGACGCGCCGCCCGGTCTTCCCTTGCTTCAGGCGGATGTGCGACCCGTCATAGGCCGTCCACGTCAGGCGCAGCAGGTCGCCTTGCCGCTGGCCGGTCCAGACGGCCAGAAGATAGGCCAGCCGGATGCGCGGCGGCGCAACCTTCAGCAGCGCATCTTCGTCGGCCTGCGTCCAGATCGAGTCCGAACGGCTGGCGCGGTAGAGCTTGCCGGGGCGTTCGCAGGGGTTGGCTACGGTCAAGCCACGGTCGAAGGCCCACGCCATGATGGCGGCGAAGGTCGCGAAGACATAGTCCGCCTGCCTGCGCGACTTCACGGCCATCCGGTCGCGCCATCCGAGGAATTCGGCGCGGGTGCGGCGGTCGTGCAGGGCGGCAAGCGGGAAGTCCCCGAACTCGGTTTCTATCTTGCGGATATGGTTGACGTAGTCCTTCCGGGTGCGTGGGGCCAGATCGTTGAACTTGGGCGAGTCCTGGTAGGCGTTCAGGATGGCTTGGATTGTGCCGGTTGGCTGCTTCGCCTTCTGCGCGACGGCGGCATTGTAGGCGGCGATAAACTCTGGGTCTCCCGGCTTGCCCGGCAGGCGTGGCCCGCCCTTCCAAGCGTAGTAGTAGGTGACCCGGTCACCGTTCGCGAGCTTCACTGAGACCCGGTTAACGCCTTTAAGCCTGACCTTCATTGCGCCTACTCTTCCACTTGTCGAACGGGTTGTCCGGTTCCTGCTGCTGAGCGGAATCGGGGAGGATGCGGACGGTTCCAGCGTCGGTCACCAGTTCAATGACCGCGCTCGGATCAGCCGCTCGGGCCGCAGCAACATAGCGTTCGATCTGCGCCTTGGTAAATTGATGTCTCTTTCCCATCATGCGTCCACCTCGCTCACGTTCTGGCGGATGGCCGGATCTGCGCACGGCTCGCAGCGAGCGTCCGCGAGTTTCACGAGGCGCTCGAGATCCTTCACCCGATCGGCAGCTGCATCGCGCTCGGCCGTCACGGCCCGCAGCGCGTTGGTGATCTTCTTCACCCGGCTCGGTGTCGCACCGTGCTCGGAGATGTCCGCGATGAGCCGCTTCATCCGGTTGGTGGTGGTGTTGGTCATGCCCGCGTCGCCTTGCTGCTCTTGGCGCGCCACTGGGCCTCGCTGTCGCCGAGGCGAAAGTCGAGCTCCTCCTCGGTCTTAACGTTGAGGTGCATGTCGTTGGCAAGCTCGCGGTAGACGTAGTTCCACCAGTCGCGGATCAGCGGGTCTGGGTGCTTGTAGCCGATGATCTCTGCCGCGTGCATGAAGTGCAGCTGGAAATGGTGGGGCAGCTCGTCTAGCGACTGCAGGTATCTGTCGAAGACCGGCTGCATATGCACGGTCCAGCTTTCCTCGTGCGGGATCGCCGGCGACCAGCTGTAGCTCGGCCCGGTGAAGCTGCCGCCCCGCGGGTCGTAGGGGTTCTCGAACACGTTGTGATCCAGGGCGCCCAGCAGCACGCAGCGGCGGAACCAACGGATCATGTACTTCGACGGGTGATACTTCGCGACGCCGTCCGGCCCGCGGATCGCGGTCAGCAGCACGGTCTGCTGCATGCAGGTGAGGGCGTGGGTCCATTCCTGGGTGACGATCATGTTTGCCTCCGACGATTGTTTGATTTCAGCCTTCGCTGTCCGCGAGCGCGCGCATGTCTGCGGCGACCAGACGGTATGCTGCCCCGAGAGAAATTCGGTTGGCGGTCATCGGGTCAGCTGATCCGAGCTGGGAGCAGTTCAGTTTCTGGTCCGCGATGTGGTCCAGGTAGTCGGCGATCTGCCGTTGCTGTCCGCGTGTCGGGGTGGTCATGCCTCCACCTCCACGCTTGCCGCAACCAGGTGCCCGCAGTTTGCCCTGGCCAGCGCCTCGGCCACCGGCGGGCAAAAGCACTGTGGTTGATCCGAACGGATAGGTCTCCCACGCTTATGCCCTTCCGGGCGTGAATTGGCAGAATCGTTCAACTCTGACAGGTGTATAGGTGTTCGTGAGTGGTTGGTTTGGTACGAGTGCCCAGCGATATGTTGCATCAGTCTATTGCGGCTGGAGCTCCGGGCGACGGACATCGATTTTCGAGTATCATCGGTCCCGGCCGTGGTTGGAGCCACGTCCGGGACTTTTGATTTCAGTCGCGACTTCATCGCCTCGGTGCGCTTCACCTCGCGGTCGATGGCGTCGGTTTCGAGGTTCTCGTCGGAAAGGCGCTCGAGCTGGGCGAAGAGGTGGTTGTTGAGATCGGTGAGCTTGTTCTTCATCCGTCCCACCCCGCCGCTTTGATCGCGATCGCGATGAGCCAGCCGAGGCCCCAGATCGCTCCGAGGCCGGTGAGCCCGCCGCCGATCAGGACGATGCTCCATGCGGACATCCTGCTGGGGTCGTCCGGGTACTCGGCGAGCTTCTCGATGAAGCGCCAGAATGCACCCTTGGGCTTCTCGGCGCAGGTCTGCTGGAAATAGTCTTCGCTGTGCATGGATGTCCTCCTGCGCTGGTGACCATCGCAACGCCCCGCTGCCGGGGCGCTGACATGGGCATCAGCTGGTTTCGGGTTGGCCCTGGAAGATGGGGAGCTCGGTGGCGTCGGACGCGATCTTGAGCGCCTCGTCGAAGGCGGCTTCGAACGCCCGTTCCGGGTTGTAGATCGACAGGATGAACTTCACGGTGGAGCCGGACTTCCGGTAGCGGAAGCGCACCGGCATCCGGTAAGGGGCGCCGTTCAGGAACACGGGGATCGTGATGATGATCAGGTTCGGCACGCTGAGCGGCTTGCCGTCGGCGTCCTTGTGCTCGTTGAGGAACTGGATCTCGCTCTCGCCGGTGTCTCGGTTGGTTTTTACCGTCAGGTCGCTGGTCTCGTAGACCTGGAAGCGGCGCGACATCGCGAGCAGCTGGCCCAGCTGGCCGTAGCGGCCCTCGATCTGGCGAGCGGTCTGGATCAGACGGTTTTCCCAGGGCTGGTTCTTGTCGCTCTCGGTGAGCGCCAGCACCGGCGGCGTCGGGTCCATGATGTCCTTTGCGTTCGCCTCGATGAACTCGCCCATCTCATCCTTGTCGAGGGCGCGCCCGGAGATCCCCATCCACGCCTGCCACTCCTTGGAGAGCGGGAAGCCGTAGACCGCGCGGTGGTGGCAATGCCGCGCCGTCGGATCGCCTTCCGGATTCAGCGGGTCTATGGCGCCGGCGCCGTGGTAGTCGGCGATGCAGGTGAGCGTCGGAGCGCTCATCTCGGGGTTCGCGAAGAGCGTCGAGGTGTCGCCCTTGAAGCGATTGGCCCAGAGGATGAGCCTGTCGAGGTCCTTGAGCTTCGCGGTGCCGCTCCGCCGCGCGGGTTTCAGGAACTCCAGAGCGGCGCGGTGGTGTGTCGTGAGGTTCTCGACCTTGCGGTGACTGGGCAGCGTGACCAGGTGGGGCTTGGTGAGGTCCAGCCCCTCCGGCGTCTCGACCGGGTCGTGGTTGCCGATGTCGGCCATGATGTCCCGCATGGTTTCGGCGGGGTTCTGCATGGGGAAGAGGTCTTCGGACATCTGGTGTCTCCGTGGTTGGGGTGATCAGTCGACGTCGCGCACTTCGCCGGTCTCCGGATCGAAGTCGGTGACGTCCCGGACCGGTTGGTGCATGCGCGCCATCATGGGGCTGTAGAGGGTGAGCTCGCCCGCATCGTTGATGAAGGCGGCGGCGCTGCTCTTGGGCTTCTTCGGCGGCTTGAACTCGACCTTGGCGCCCATGCCGACATCGCCGGAATTGCCGACGGCGTAGTCGATCGTGATGCTCATGGAACCTGCGCAGCCCTTCGGCCCGTGCTCCTCGAGATGGTCCATGAGGTCCTGCATCAGGCTCTGGTGGCGTTCCATCACGTCGGTGAGGAAGCTGCCGCCATCGAACAGGGTCAGGATCTGCTCAAGGCTGCGCATCTTGTAGGGGTCGTGGGGCTCAGGGCGGTTGACCTGCGCTGTCGTGGGGGTGATCATGCGGCGGTTCCGCCGGAGAAGCCGAGCTTGCGGGCGACAGCGGCACGGATCGAGGGCTGGGCGCGCTGACGCCCGGCCTCAACCTCAGTCATCGTCGCGAGGTCGTCCTTGTCGACGGCATCTACGAATGGCGCTTCGGCGATATGTGGGCGGGCCGGGTAGTGGCTGGGCATTTCCTCAAGGCGCGAGAGCTGGGCCGCCGTAAGCGGCTGGCCGCGGTCTTCCTTGGCGCGAAGCCAAGCGTCCTGAACGCAGGCAGGGGCCAGGTGCACGTAGGTGGTGGAGCAGAGGGTCTTCGCGACCGTCGGGAAATGCGCTGATTTGGACATGCGTCCCCTCCCATCTGAGGTTTCAGATCCCGCGATCGGCAGAAGCGTCTTCGGCGGGTGGTGGGAGTTTGTGTAATTGCCAAAATGGCAATAGTCAAGGTTTATGATTGCCAATCTGGCAATTAACTTGGTTTCAGACTTTGCCGACTTGGCATTTAAGGTGCATTCTGATCAGCTTTAATGATTCCGGTTGTGCTTGACTTCAGGGGAGAAGTGTCAGGTTGCAGCCGTCACGGAGGTGCGGGGGACGATGGTCTGCGGCCATGTATTTTGGCGTTTCAGAGAGGTTGAGCGAGCCCTCGCGGTCAGGGCGGCGCTCACTGGGGGGAGCCTGGATGCTCTATATCAGGATTACATCAAGAGAAGGGCTCAGGAAGTCGCTCTTCTCAAGCGCTCCATCACCTCGAAGTCCATACCCTTCCAGCGACCTAAGACGATGTAGTCCAAGGAGACGCCGAACCTGTCGACGATCCGAGCTGCCTTGTCGTATGGGATCGCACGCTTGCCGTTCTCAAATCGGTTCCAGGCGGGTCTTTCGATCTCTAGGAGATCAGCGATCCCAGCTTGGCTGAGGCCGAACGCCTCGCGAATGACGACTAGGCGCTGCCCCATCGCCTCAGGTGACATCTCTGACAATGCTACTGATTTCGCGGCGTTTTCCATGGTTGCGATGATAGCCGAATTGGCAATTGAGGCTATTGACACGTTCATCGCTTGATCGATTGCCAATATGGCAATAATTTGCCGCCATGAGCGAGAGAACAACCACCCAGGAAATCGTTGACCGTTGGCCGTCCCGCCGGGATCTGGCCTCTGATGTGGGGCCGGGATCGCTGCGGTGCACCACTGGTATAGCCGCAGCTCGATCCCTGCCGAAGATAGTGCCCCGCGGCGTGGTGTAGGAAGCCGCGAGCGTCGCTGATCGCGAGGCTGGCGGTCATCGTCGATCTTCGG
>NZ_JAATOS010000257.1:0-5836 GCF_011806505.1 Salipiger sp. HF18
CGTAGGTGCTGCGGGTGCCGTCGGCGTCGTGAAGCTCGATGAACGGGTTCAGGTTGTCCTCGACCAGCCGGAAGGCGCGCGGGTCGGAGTGGTTCTGGAAATCGCGCATGACCTTGAGCACCGCGTCGTAGTCGGTGATGCGCTCGTCCACGAAGAGCGCGCAGGTGGCCTCGTAACCGACCCCGCCCGCGCCGATCACCAGCGCCGGGATCCAGACCCCGGGGTTGGCCACCACCGAGGCCACGCCCGCGCCGCCGCCGGAACTGCCGACGCCCGCGGCTGTGCCCGAGGCGGCGAGCTTCGTCCCCAGCAGCGTAAGCCCGCTGGTGGCGTTGAGCAGCGTGTAGAAACCGCCGTCCCCCGCGATGGCGTTGCCGCCAAGCTTCGAGACCGCACCGGCAGCCTCGCCCACCGCCTCGCCGAGCAGCCGGCTGGGGCGATAGTCGCAGACCTCGGCCCGGGCGGTGCCGGCGGCGAGGATCAGGGAGAGCAGGAGAGGGATCGTGACGTGACGCATGATGGACCGCCAGTGAGCAATGTGCACGGGCCACCGCGGCCCCGCGCGATCTGAACGGCAAATCCGCGGGATTCGCAATCGCGACGCAGGCCTACGCGGGGGTGTAAGGCGGCCCTCTCTCGAAGCCGTGATCCGCAACCCGAGGGGCGGCCATTCCTTGATCACGTGGGGCAGGGCCCGGTCAGCTGTCCATCTTCAGCGCGGAGATGAAGGCTTCCTGCGGGATGTCGACCTTGCCGAACTGGCGCATCTTCTTCTTGCCCGCCTTCTGCTTCTCGAGCAGCTTCTTCTTCCGCGTGGCGTCGCCGCCGTAGCATTTGGCGGTCACGTCCTTGCGCATGGCCGAGAGGGTCTCGCGCGCGATGACCTTGCCGCCGATGGCCGCCTGGATCGGGATCTTGAACATGTGGCGCGGGATCAGCTCCTTGAGCTTCTCGCACATGGCACGGCCCCGCATCTCGGCGCGGTCGCGGTGCACCATCATGGCCAGCGCGTCGACCGGCTCGTCGTTCACGAGGATCGACATCTTCACGAGGCTGTCCTCGCGGTAGCCGATCATCTCGTAGTCGAACGAGGCATAGCCCTTGGTCACCGATTTCAGCCGGTCGTAGAAGTCGAACACCACTTCGTTGAGCGGCAGGTCGTAGACCGTCATCGCGCGGCCGCCGACGTAGGTGAGGTCCATCTGGATGCCGCGGCGCTCCTGGCAGAGCTTGAGCACGTCGCCGAGATACTCGTCGGGCACCATGATGGTGGCCTTGATGCGCGGCTCCTCGATGTGGTCCACGGTCGAGGCGTCCGGCATGTCGGCCGGGTTGTGCAGGTCGCGGCGCTCACCGTCCTTGGTGAACAGGTGATAGATCACCGACGGCGCCGTGGTGATGAGCTCGATGTTGTACTCGCGCTCGAGCCGGTCGCGGATCACCTCGAGGTGCAGCAGGCCGAGGAAGCCGCAGCGGAAGCCGAAGCCGAGCGCTGCCGAGGTCTCCATCTCGAAGGTGAAGGACGCGTCGTTCAGTGCCAGCTTCTCGATGGCGTCGCGCATGTCCTCGAAATCGTTGGCATCGACCGGGAAGAGGCCGCAGAACACCACCGGGACCGAGGGCTTGAAGCCCGGCAGCGGCTCGGCGCAGGGCTTCTTCTCGTGGGTGATGGTGTCGCCGACGCGGGTGTCGCGGACCTGCTTGATCGAGGCATTGAGATAGCCGATCTCGCCCGGGCCGAGCTCCTTCACGTTGGTCATCGCGGGTCGGTAGACGCCCACGTCGTCCACGTCGTAGGTGCCGCCGGTCTTCATCATCCGGATGCGGTCGCCCTTCTTGAGCACGCCGTCGATGATGCGCACGATACAGATCACGCCGAGATACTGGTCGTACTTGGAATCCACCAGCATCGCCTTGAGCGGCTTGTTGCGGTCGCCCTCGGGCGGGGCGGGCAGGCGCTTGACGATGGCCTCGAGCACGTCGGGGATGCCGACGCCGGTCTTGGCCGAGATCAGGCAGGCGTCCTGGCTGTCGATGCCGATCACGTCCTCGATCTGGGTCTTCACCCGCTCGGGTTCCGCGGCCGGCAGGTCGACCTTGTTCAGCACCGGCACGATCTCGTGGTCGGCGTCGATGGCGGTGTAGACGTTCGCGAGGGTCTGGGCCTCGACGCCTTGGGTCGCGTCGACCACCAGCAGCGAGCCTTCGACCGCGTGCATCGAGCGCGCGACCTCGTAGGCGAAGTCGACGTGGCCGGGCGTGTCGATCAGGTTCAGGACATAGGTCTCGCCGTCCTGCGCCGGGTACTCGATGCGGACGGTGTTGGCCTTGATCGTGATGCCACGCTCCCGCTCGATGTCCATCGAGTCGAGCATTTGCTCCTGCATGTCGCGTTCGGCGACGGTGCCGGTGAGCTGAATCAGCCGGTCGGCCAGGGTGGATTTCCCGTGGTCGATGTGGGCGACGATGGAGAAGTTACGAATATGCGCGAGATCGGTCATGATTTGCTGGATATGCTGGTGAATCACGGGCCGGTCAAGGCGGATCGCGTGATGACCTGACGGGCTGGTGAATTGAATTCCTCCGGTCTTTGCGGCAGTCTGTGGAAAAGGCCACCCCGAAGCGAGGGCGAAAAGCCCCGAGGGTGGCGTCGAGCGTAAGGAAGACAGGCGTATGAGAACCATTTCCTGTGTGGTGGCACTGGCCGTCGTGGCGGGCTGCGGCGGTGGCGGATCAAGGTCGGGCAGCGACTATTATGTGACGCGGATGGCCAGCGGGCCGATCAGCAAGGCCTGCATTGCCTCGGACCGGACGGCACGGAACCCGCAGCTGTGCGGCTGCATCCAGGCCGCGGCGAACGAGGAACTGAGCAACGGCGACCAGCGCCGCGCGGTGAAGTTCTACCAGGACCCGCACAGCGCGCAGGAGGTCCGCCAGTCCGACCGGTCGTCGGACCGCAGCTTCTGGGAGCGCTACGCCAAATACGTCGCGCGCGCCGAAAGGCTCTGCAGCGGACTGTGAGCCGGGTCGGCTCGGCGTCGACCTCGATGACAGCCGTTCAGCGCTGCCCACGGACCTTTCTCCTCCGGTGGGCGGCGTCTGGCGTCTTCATGTGATGCCCCTCAGGACCCCCAGCAGCGCCCGGCGTTGCGGTCGGGCAGGCGGGCATCGCAGGCGCGGGCATGGCCTTCCATGCCCTCGGCGCGGCTGATGCCGGCGCTGGCGCGGGCGAGATCGGCCAGAGCCTCGGGTGCGGCGCTCTGCCATGTCACGCATTTCAGGAACTTGTGCACCGACAGCCCGCCAGTATAGCGCGCCGCGCGGCCGGTGGGCAGAACGTGGTTCGGCCCCGCGGCCTTGTCGCCGAAGGCCACCGTGGTGTCGGCGCCAAGGAACAGCGAGCCGTAGGCGCTGAGCCGCTGGCGCCACCAGCAGAGATCGGACGCCTGCACGTGCAGGTGCTCGGGTGCGTAGAGATCGGCCTGCGCCGCCATTTCCTCGCGCGTGTCCGCCAGCATCACCTCGCCGAGCGCGGCCCAGGCCTCGTGCGCGGCCGAGCGGTTGGGCTCGGGCAGCGAGGCGATGATCCGCGGCACCATGGCCAGCACCGCGTCGGCCAGCGGCGCGTGGGTGGTGACAAGCCACACCGGCGAGGTGCCGCCGTGCTCGGCCTGGCTGACGAGATCGAGCGCCACCCGCTCGGCGCGGGCAGTGGCATCGGCGAGGATCATCGAATCCGTGGGGCCCGCTACCATGTCGATGCCGATGGGCCCGAAGAGCTGGCGCTTGGCCTCGGCGACGAAGGCATTGCCCGGGCCCGCGACCAGATCGGCGCCGGGCAGGTCGAAGAGCCCCAGCGCCAGTGCGGCGATGCCCTGCACCCCGCCCATGGCCAGCACGCGGTCGGCGCCCGCCAGGTGCAGCGCGTGCAGGATCGCCGGGTGCGGGCCGTCGGGGCCGGGGGGCGTGCAGGCGGTGACCGTGCCCACGCCCGCGGCCCGGGCGGTGGTCACCGTCATCAGCGCCGAGGCGATGTGCGCGTAGCGCCCGCCGGGCACGTAGACCCCGGCGCAGCCCAGCGGCAGCAGCCGCTGTCCGGCGCGCAGGCCGGGGCGCAACTCGACCTCGAACTCCTGCACCGAGGCCCGCTGCGCCTCGGCGAAGGCGCGGATGTTGGCGTGGGCGTAGGCGATGTCCTCGACCAGCGTCACCGGCAGCAGGCGGTGGGCCCCGGCGAGCGCGGCGGGCGACAGTTCGGGCGGGGCGTCGTGGCCATCGAGGCGGCGGGCGTAGTCGAGCGCGGCCTCTTCGCCGCCGGTGCGCAGCGCCGCGAGCATGACCTGGACGGTGTCCGAGATGTCGGCGGCGTTCTGCGGCGGCAGGCCGGGGGCGGCTTTGAGATGGGTGATCGGCATGGGGAACGCTTGACCTGACAGGGTGATAGTTTCAGAAAAGGTGAATGTGTGAGTGACGGGCCTTGCGGCCGGAGAAGGGGGCGAAATGCTGATGAAGGGGGTGACGCTGCGCGGGCTCGAGGTGTTCGAGGCGCTGGCGGCAAGCGGGTCTGTGGCGCAGGCGGCCGAGATGACGGGGCTGAGCCAGCCCGCGGTGAGCCAGCAGATGCGCAATCTCGAGGCCGCGCTCGGGGCCGATCTCGTCGACCACGGGCGCCGCCCGATGCAGCTCACCCAGGCGGGACGGTCGTTCCTGCTGCGCACCCAGTCGGTGCTGAGCCAGCTCCGGCTCGCCCAGAACGAGCTCACGGTGATGGATCTCACGCATCTGTCGACGCTGAGCCTCGGGGTCATCGACGATTTCGACAACGACCTCACGCCGCAGCTGGTGACCATGCTTGCCGAGAGCATGACCCGCTGCCGCTTCAAGCTGATCACTGCACCCAGCCACGAGATCGGGCAGGCCATGCGCGACCGGCGCCTGCACATCGCCATCGCCGCGAGTTCCGGGGCGGTGGTCGACGGCGTGGTGGAATACCCGCTGATCCGCGACCCGTTCATGCTGGTCTGTGCCCGCGGCGCACTGGCCGAGGCCGGTGGTGCGCAGTCGCTGATGCACGGGCTGCCGTTGCTGCGCTACGACCGCGAGCAGCTCATCGGCCGGCAGATCGAGGCGCATCTGGCGCGCCAGAAGCTCGAGTTCCCCGAGCGCTTCGAGATCGGTGCCCACCTGTCGCTGATGACGCTGGTGGCGCGCGGCGTCGGCTGGGGCATCACCACGCCGCTGGGTTACATGCGCGCCAAGCAGTTCCAGGACCGGATGGAAGCGCACCCGCTGCCCTTCAGCCCCTTCGCGCGCACCATCTCGCTCTTCGCCGCTTCGGACTGGACCGACCGGGTGCCGCGCGACGTGGCGCAGACCATGCGCAAGCTGGTCTCGGAATCGGTGATCGAACCGGCACTGCGCCAGTTGCCGTGGCTCGAGGGCGAGCTGCAGGTGCTGGCCGGGGACTGACGGGGCGAGGGGCATCGGAGCTCCTTTCTCGGGGGGAGAAAGGGGTGCCCGGCGCTTTGGATCAAGCCGCGGCGTGACTCATTCCGAAACAAGAACCTGCAGTTTCGCTTTTCCTGAATCCACTGTCAGGCAGCGTTCAGATAGGCCCTCACCGCTGCCTCGAACTCGCGCGATTTCTCGGCATGCAGCCAGTGGCCGGCGCCGGGGATCTTCGCGAAACGCGATTCGGGGAAAAGGGCGCGGATGCGTTCGCGGTACTCGGGAAGGACGTAGTCGCTCTCGGCTCCGGACAGGAACAGCGTCGGCCCGTCGAACTGGCCGTCGATGTCGGGGAAGCCCAGGATCTTGGGCATCTCTGCCGCCAGCA
>NZ_JAATOS010000258.1:0-5835 GCF_011806505.1 Salipiger sp. HF18
GACCGAGCCGAGGAACATCGACAGCAGCGACAGCAGCGCCACGACCTGGCTCCAGTCCGCCACGGCGCCGCCGAAGGCGTCGAAGAGCAGCCGGGCGAAGAGCCCCATCGCCGCGACCTTGGGGGCGGTGGCGAAGAAGGCGGTGACCGGGGTCGGCGAGCCCTCGTAGACGTCGGGCGTCCACATGTGGAAGGGCACTGCCGAGACCTTGAAGGCAAGGCCCGACATCATCAACACGAGGCCGATCAGCAGGCCGATCGAGAGATGCCCCTCGGTCGCCGCGGCGATCACGCCCGAGAACAGCGTGGTGCCGGCGTAGCCGTAGGTGAGCGAGGCGCCGTAGAGCAGCAGGCCCGACGACAGCGCGCCCAGCACGAAGTACTTGAGGCCCGCTTCGGTCGAGCGCTCGCTGTCGCGCCGCAGGGCTGCGACCACGTAGAGCGCCAGCGACTGCAGCTCGAGCCCCATGTAGAGCGAAATCAGGTCACCGGCCGAGACCATGACCATCATGCCCACGACCGAGAGCAGCACCAGCACCGGATACTCGAAGCGCAGCAGCTTGTGGCGCGCCATGTAGCCCTCGGACATCAGCAGCACCGCCGCCGCCGAGACCAGGATCACCACCTTGGCGAAGCGCGAGAAGGCGTCGTCGATGAACATGCCGGAGAAGGCGATGCGGGTATCCGCGCCGGTGGTCCCGATCCAGATCGCCATGAGCAGCATCAGTGCCGCGCTGGCCCAGACCAGCAGCGGGGCGACCTTGTCCTTGCCGGTGTAGACCGCGCCGACCAGCGCCAGCATGGCGAAGACCGCGAGCACGATCTCCGGAAGGATGATGTTGAGATCAGCCGAGATCATGTCCCGCCCCCCTAGTGGTTCGCTTCGGCCACGGTGGCACCGCCGAGATCGGCGGCCGCCACGGCCGTATCATAATTGTCGACAAGCGCCTCGACCGACGGGCCGATGATGTCCAGCGCCGCGGCCGGGTAGACCCCGAGCCAGAGCGTCATGACCACGAGCGGCGCGAAGATCCACTTCTCGCGCGAGGTCATGTCCTGGATGGTCTTGAGGCTTTCCTTGATCAGGTCGCCGAAGACCACGCGGCGGTAGAGCCAGAGCGCGTAGGCCGCCGAGAAGATCACCCCCGAGGCCGCCACGAAGGCCACCCAGGTGTTGACCTGGAAGATCCCCATGAGCGTCAGGAATTCGCCGACGAACCCGGAGGTGCCCGGCAGACCGACGTTGGCCATGGTGAAGAGCATGAAGATCAGCGCGTAGGCGGGCATCCGGTTCACGAGGCCGCCATAGGCGTCGATCTCGCGGGTGTGCATCCGGTCGTAGATCACGCCGACGCAGAGGAAGAGCGCGCCCGAAACGAAGCCGTGGCTGAGCATCTGGAAGATCGCCCCGTCCACGCCCTGCTGGTTGGCCGCGAAGATGCCCATGGTCACGTAGCCCATGTGGGCCACCGACGAATAGGCGATGAGCTTCTTCATGTCTTCCTGCACCAGCGCCACCAGCGAGGTGTAGACGATGGCGATGGCCGACATCCAGAACACCAGCGGCGCCATGACCTCGGACCCCACCGGGAACATCGGCAGGCTGAAGCGCAGGAAGCCGTAGCCGCCCATCTTCAGCAGGATCGCCGCCAGCACCACCGAACCGGCCGTGGGGGCCTGCACGTGCGCGTCCGGCAGCCAGGTGTGCACCGGCCACATCGGCATCTTGACCGCGAAGCTCGCGAAGAAGGCCAGCCAGAGCATGGTCTGCATGCCGCCGACCACGTGGATGCCCAGCACCGAGAAGTCGGCGAAGGCGAACTCGTGGCGCAGCAGGGTCGGGATGTCGGTGGTGCCCGCGTCCACGTACATGGCGACCATGGCGACCAGCATCAGCACCGAACCGAGGAAGGTGTAGAGGAAGAACTTGAACGACGCGTAGATGCGGTTCTGGCCGCCCCAGATGCCGATGATCAGGAACATCGGGATCAGGCCTGCCTCGAAGAACATATAGAAGAGCACCAGGTCGAGCGCCATGAACACGCCGAGCATCAGCGTCTCGAGCATCAGGAACGCGATCATGTATTCCTTGACGCGGGTCTTCACGCCCCAGCTCGAGAGGATGGTGAGCGGCATGATGAAGGTGGTCAGCATCACGAACAGCACCGAGATGCCGTCGACGCCCATCTTGTAGTTCAGGCCCATGATCCAGCTGCCCTCTTCCACCATCTGGAAGTCGGTGTTGGAGGGGTCGAACTGGAACAGGATGAAGAGCGAGATCACGAAGGTCGCCGAGCTCGCGATCATCGCCAGCCACTTGGCGTTCCGATCCGCCGCGGCATCGCCCCCGCGCAGGAAAAGCGCGAGGATCAGCGCCGCGAGCGCGGGCAGGAAGGTGACGATGGACAGCAGGTTATCCATTAGTGAGCCCCTCCGAGGATCGACATCCAGGTGACGAGAACAGCGATCCCGATCACCATGGCGAAGGCGTAGGTGAAGATGTAGCCGGACTGAGCGCGTCCCGCGAGCTTGGTGAAGAAGGGGATGATCCCCATGGCGATGCCGTTGATGGTGCCGTCGATGATGTTGCCGTCGCCGCGCTTCCAGAAGATCCGGCCGACCGCACGGGCGGGACGGACGAAGAGGAAGTCATAGGCCTCGTCGAAGTACCACTTGTTGAGCAGGAAGAGGTACAGCGGCCGCTGGTTCTCGGCCAGCTTGCGGGGCAGCGTCGGGTTCACGATGTAGAACCAGTAGGCGACCACGAAGCCGATGATCATGGCGATGAAGGGCGAGATCTTCACCCAGACCGGCGCGTGGTGCGCCTCTTCCATGACATTGTTGTCGGGCGACATGTAGATCGCGCCGTACTCGAGCCCGGCCGCGGCATGTGCCCCGGCGCCCTCTTCGCCATGGGCGTCGGCGGCCGGAGCCTCGCCATGCGCCTCATCGGCGACGGCGGTTTCTTCCGTGCCCTCTTCGGATGCGGCGGGCGCCTCGCCCCCGGCGGTGTCGGCGGCAGCGGTGTCCGCGCCGGCGGCCTCGTCGGTCGCGGCAGGCACCTCGCCTTCGGCCGTGTCGGCGGCGGCGGTCTCGGTGCCGTGCTCTTCGGTTGCGGCGGCGTCACCGTGGCCCTCGGCCGCGGCTTCCTCGCCATGGCCTTCGCTGGCCTCGGCATGGTGCGCGGGCATTCCGAAGAAGCTCAGCACCTTGTCGTGGTTCCCGAAGAAGGTCGCGTAGAACACCATGCCAGAGAACACCGCACCGACGGCGAGCACGCCGAGCGGGATCAGCATGACCCTGGGGCTCTCGTGCGCGTGCTCATGCGTGTGCTTGTCGCCCCGCGCCTTGCCGTAGAAGGTCATGAACATCAGGCGCCAGCTGTAGAAGCTGGTGAAGAGCGCCGCGATGACCAGCATCCAGAAGGCGTAGCCCCCCTGCGTGCCGGCCCATGCGCTCTCGATGATCGCGTCCTTGGAGACGAAGCCCGCGAAGCCGAACCAGCCGGTGAGCGGGATGCCCACGCCGGTGATGGCGAGCGTACCGATCATCATCGCCCAGAAGGTCATCGGGATCTTGGTGCGCAGCGCGCCGTAGTTCCGCATGTCCTGCTCGTGGTGCATCGCGTGGATGACCGAGCCCGCGCCGAGGAACAGCATCGCCTTGAAGAAGGCGTGGGTCAGCAGGTGGAACATGGCGACCGAGTAGACGCCCACGCCCGCGGCCACGAACATGTAGCCGAGCTGCGACATGGTGGAGTAGGCGATGACCCGCTTGATGTCGTTCTGCACGAGGCCGATGGTCGCCGCCACGAAGGCGGTGGTGGCACCGAGGAAGGTGATGAAGGCGGTGGCCTGCGGCGCGTATTCCATCAGCGGCGACATGCGACAGACGAGGAAGACGCCCGCGGTCACCATGGTTGCCGCGTGGATCAGCGCCGACACCGGCGTCGGGCCTTCCATCGCGTCCGGCAGCCAGGTGTGCAGGAAAAGCTGCGCCGACTTGCCCATGGCCCCCACGAACAGCAGGAAGGCGATCAGGTTGGCGGCGTTCCACTCGGTCCAGAGGAAGTGCAGCTGGGTTTCCGCCAGACGCGGGATCTCGGCGAAGATCTGATCGAACTGGATGCTGTCGGTCAGGTAATAAAGCGCGAAGATCCCCAGCGCGAAGCCGAAGTCGCCGACGCGGTTGACCACGAAGGCCTTGATCGCCGCGGCGCCTGCCGAGGGCTTCTTGTAGTAGAAGCCGATGAGCAGGTAGGACGCGAGGCCCACGCCTTCCCAGCCGAAGAACATCTGCACGAGGTTGTCCGAGGTCACCAGCGCGAGCATCGCGAAGGTGAAGAGCGACAGGTAGGCGAAGAAGCGTGCGCGGTAGGGCGTGTGCTCGAACTGCGGGTCATGCGCCATGTAGCCGAAGCTGTAGAGGTGCACGAGCGCCGAGACCGTGGTCACCACGATCAGCATGATCGCGGTCAGCCGGTCGATGCGGATCGCCCAGTCGGTCGAGAGCGTGCCGCTCTCGATGAAGCGGAAGAGCGTGACCGTGTGCGCCTCGCCCAGCGTCAGGAACACGATCCAGCTCAGCAGCGCGGCGAGGAACAGCAGGCCGGTGGTGAGCCACATGGCCCCCTTCTCGCCCATGAACTTCCAGCCGAAGCCGCCGAGGATGGCGCCCACGAGCGGGGCGAAGAGAATGATCGTCACCATCGGGCTCAGCCTTTCATCACGTTGACGTCTTCCACGGCGATGGAGCCGCGGTTGCGGAAGAAGCAGACGAGGATCGCGAGCCCGATGGCCGCCTCGGCCGCCGCCACCGTCAGGACGAAGAGCGTGAAGACCTGCCCCGCGAGATCGCCCAGGTAGGACGAGAAGGCGACGAAGTTGATGTTCACCGACAGCAGGATGAGCTCGATGCTCATGAGCAGGATGATCACGTTCTTGCGGTTCAGGAAGATCCCGAAGATCCCCGTGACGAACAGCACCGCCGCCACCGTCAGGTAATGTTCAAGTCCGATCATGTTGTCCCTCCGGGCATAACCCGTCTCGTCTTTGCATTCGTCTCTCCGGGGCTCGCCGCCCCGGGTGTTCCGTGCCGCGCCCTCCGGCGCGTGTCCGCCGCCTGTCAGCCCCTGGGCCGGCGCGCCCGCCAGGCGCGCAGGAGCACGTAGCCCACGCCCGCCTTGACCACCCAGAGCCCCCCCGAGGCCGCGATCCCCCAGGGTGTCTGGAGGAAATGCAGGAGGCCGTTCATCCCCGCGCGCTCCGCAGGTCCGGGAACCGGCTCAAAGGCCCTGCCCCGGTTTCACGTCCTTCAGCTCCATCGCCTTGGCCGGGTCGCGCCACATCTGTGCGAGCACGTTCTGGCGCTTGACGTCCTGGCGGTGACGCAGGGTCAGCACGATGGCCCCGATCATCGCGACCAGCAGGATCAGCCCCGCAAGCTGGAAGGCGAGGAAGTAGCGGTCGTAGATCAGCACGCCCAGGGCGGCTGTGTTCTGCATGTCGCCGGGCATCGGGGCCGAGAGCTGGCCCGCGGCCAGATCCGAGGTTTCCCACGCGCCGAAGGCCATGCCGAGCTGCATCAGGATGACCACCCCGATCAGCAGCGCCAGCGGCATGTATTTCGCCATCCCCGCGCGCAGCTCGGCGAAGTCCACGTCGAGCATCATCACCACGAAGAGGAAGAGCACCGCCACTGCGCCCACGTAGACGATCACCAGCAGCATCGCCACGAACTCGGCGCCCAGCAGAACGAAGAGCCCCGCCGAACTGAGGAAGGCAAGGATCAGCCAAAGCACCGAGTGGACCGGGTTGCGGCTGATGACAGTGAACAG
>NZ_JAATOS010000259.1:0-5811 GCF_011806505.1 Salipiger sp. HF18
CGTCGATCTGCGCGGTGATCGTGCTGGTCTTCATGTTCTGGTTCTTCCTCGCCCACATGATCTTCGCGCTGTTCCTCGGGCTCTCGGTGATGACCAACGTCTCGTCGAGCCACGAGGTCTTCCTGACCGGCAACGGGCTCGCCATGCTGGCCTTCGGCACCGCGGTGGGGGCGGGGTTCTCGGTGCTGCTCTACATGATCACGGTGCTGGCGCTGCCGATGCTGCTCGACCGCGAGATTGACTTCGTGACCGCGATGATCACCTCGTTCCAGTACGTGGCGGCGCACCCGGTGGTGATGTTCGCCTGGGGCGCCTTCATCGCGGCGGCGACACTGCTGGCGATGCTGCCGGCCTTCCTGGGGCTCTTCGTGGTGCTGCCGGTGCTGGGGCACGCCACATGGCACCTCTACGACCTGCTGAAGGCGGGGGCAGGGGCGCAGGCTGCTGCGACCGAGGGTGCGGCACCGGCCTGAGGCGCATCAGCGTCAGGTGACCGGATCAGGGACGGCAGTCGGGATCAGGCGAAGGGCTCGCCCACGCGCAGCTGCCGGCGGTGGAAGGGCGAGAGCGCGTCTTCGTGCACGTAGCCGGCCATCCGCGCGGTGGCGAGGATCTGGTGCGTGTCGCGGCCGAGGTATTCGTAGATCAGCCGTGCGGCGCGACGGCCGGTGGGGTTCTCGGGCGTGGTCCGGAGTGTGTAGCCCACCCAGTAGAATTTCCCGATGGCCGAGATTCGCGACAGGTAGTTGAACGAGGTGGTCAGCGAATCCCTGCGGCTGACCAAAAGTGCGAATCCTTCGGCCTGCGGCATGGCCACACCGCGAAATTCGCGCGTTGTCGGGTCGGTCGGCAGGTCGAGCATCGCGAGCGCTTCCTTGGGCTCGTAGCCGCGCAGAACGGTCAGGTTGTCCCGCCGCGATATCTGCACGAGACCCACGATGTAGCGGTCGGCGTCGGTGAAGGCTGCTCGCGTAAAACGATAGAAACCCGAAGGAAATTCCTCTTCTGGTATGAGCCTCTCGAGGCCGCCTCCAACGAAATCCGCGATGTAGGGGTGATGCAGGAGACCCTGCCGATTGTCCTCGATCTGGTCCACCGGCTCGAGCAGGATGCGCGCGTCAACGTTGAAGAAGCGACAGATGCGGTGAAGAACATCTGGACGGGGGAAGCTTTCGCCCGCAAGATACCTGTTGAACTGGGTCCTGTTGATGCCGAGATCGCGGCACAGAGCCGAGATCGACGACGCCTTGTCGCCAAGCTGACGCAGATTGGCGCCAAAGACGCCCCGAAGCTCTGCAGGACTTGGTTGCGTGACGTCCTTTCGCATGTTTCGTACCGTGACCCGTCCGCTTTTGCGTCGCCCGACCATCGGCCAAGTGACAGTTATTAAGGGTTTCTCTGCTCGAAAGGCCGAATGTGACGCTATATAGCTTCAGATGTGGCGCTCTTTAGCGACAGTTCATACTGAAACGGACACAAAAAGCAACCCGTAGACGCTATTCTTCTCATGTCGTTTATCTTGTAAATGCGCGACCCTGTTTCCCAAGGGAACGTAAGGGCTGGCAATGTCTGAAAAGATGTACGGGGTCGTGCTTTGGGCCGACCATAGTGATCATAAGGCGGTTATCTGGTGCGAGGACCACGGAGACCTGGCCTTCTACAGAAACGAAGAGCACACCGCGCATGGCGGTGTGTCGAACCTTAGGCGCGTGAACAACCCCAAGCGGCTCGTTCAGCAGCAGTATGCGGGACTGGCGCAGAACCTGCGCAATGTGGACAGGCACCGTGTGCCGGCGCCGCAGCGACCTGCCGCAAGCCGG
The DNA here is from genome assembly GCF_011806505.1 of Salipiger sp. HF18. NCBI lineage: Bacteria > Pseudomonadati > Pseudomonadota > Alphaproteobacteria > Rhodobacterales > Roseobacteraceae > Salipiger > Salipiger sp. HF18. The sequence continues at coordinate 1,821 of NZ_JAATOS010000259.1, forward strand.
TCGCTTGGGAATGTCATTCCCTTCCCTGGTACGGCTCCGGCCGGCCAGAAGTTCCGGCCGGAAACCCTGCACGCGTCCTGAGACGCGACGTTCCCGTCAGCTCTGGCCGCGCGAAAGCGCGGCCACGCCCGTCCGGGCGACCTGGACCAGCCCGAGGGGGCGCATCAGATCCGCGAAGGCGTCGATCTTGTCCGGAGCACCGGTCAGCTGGAAGATGAAGCTCTCCAGCGTCGAATCCACCACCTGAGCCCGGAAGATATCGGCAAGGCGCAGTGCCTCGACCCGCCTCTCGCCGCTGCCGGTGACCTTCATCAGCGCCAGTTCCCGCTCGACCGAACTGCCCTCGGCGGTCAGGTCGTGCACGTCACGCACCGACACGATGCGGCCGAGCTGGGCCTTTATCTGCTCGATCACCTGAGGCGTGCCGGTGGTCACGATGGTGATGCGGCTCAGGTGCCCCTCGTGGTCGACCTCGGCCACGGTCAGGCTGTCAATGTTGTAACCACGGCCCGAGAACAGGCCGATGACGCGGGCCAGGACACCGGGCTCGTTCTCGACCAGCACGGTGATCGTGTGGGCCTCCTGCACGTCCGAGAAGGTCGGGCGCAGGTTGTAGGCCGAGTGCTTGGACGAGCCCTTCTTGATCTGTAGCGCGGACATTTGCATTCCTTTCCGGTCGGAAAAACGAGGCGCCCCCTCCGGCCTGCCTCGGGATCAGCATGAGGGCAGGGGGCACTGAGCCCCCTGCGTGACCTTGGGTATCAGACGAGGACGGCGCCCTTGCCCGCGATGGCGTTGGTGGCCTTCGCGTCGCCGAGCAGCATCTTGTTGTGCGGCTCGCCCGACGGGATCATCGGGAAGCAGTTCTCGTGCTTCTCGACGAGGCAGTCGAAGATCACCGGGCCGTCGTGGTTCAGCATCTCCATGATCGCGTCGTCGAGATCCGCCGGATCCTTGCACTGGATGCCCTTGGCCCCGAAGGCCTCGGCCAGCTTCACGAAGTCGGGCAGCGCCTCGGACCAGCTCGAGGAATAGCGCTCGCCGTGCAGCAGCTGCTGCCACTGGCGCACCATGCCCAGACGCTCGTTGTTGAGGATGAACTGCTTGACCGGCAGGCGGTACTGCACCGCGGTGCCCATCTCCTGCATGTTCATCAGCCACGAGGCCTCGCCCGCGACGTTGATCACCAGCGCGTCGGGATGGGCCATCTGCACGCCGATCGAGGCGGGGAAGCCGTAGCCCATGGTGCCGAGCCCGCCGGAGGTCATCCAGCGGTTGGGATCCTCGAAGCCGAGGAACTGCGCGGCCCACATCTGGTGCTGGCCGACCTCGGTGGTGATGTAACGGTCACGGCCCTTGGTGAGCTCCTCGAGCCGCTCCAGCGCGTATTGCGGCTTGATGATGGTCTCGGAGGGCTTGTAGGTCAGGCACTTCACCGCCCGCCACTCGTCGATCTGCCGCCACCACTTGGCCAGACCCTCGCGGTTGATCTTGCGGCCGCGGGCCTTCCAGACCTTCGGCAGGTCGGTCTTGATGACCTTGTTGATCGAGCTCGGGTCGATGTCGATATGCGCCTTCTTCGACTTCGGCGAGAACGCGTCGAGGCGGCCGGTGATCCGGTCGTCGAAGCGGGCGCCGATGTTGATCATCAGGTCGCAGCCGTGCATCGCCATGTTGGCCTCGTAGAGACCGTGTATGCCGAGCATCCCGAGCCAGTGCTTGCCCGAGGCGGGGTAGGCGCCGAGGCCCATCAGCGTCGAGGTGATCGGCACGCCGGTGGCCTCGACCAGCTCGCGCAGGAGCTGGCTCGCGCCGGGGCCCGAGTTGATGACGCCGCCGCCGGTGTAGAAGACCGGCCGCTCGGCGTTCTCCAGCGCCTCGACCAGCGCGGTGATGGTGTCGAGATCGCCCTTCACCTGCGGCTGGTAGTGGCCGACCGGCGCCTTGGGGCGGGGCGTGTACTCGCCGCTGGCGAACTGCACGTCCTTGGGGATGTCGATCAGCACCGGGCCCGGACGCCCCGAGGAGGCGACGTGGAAGGCCTGATGGATGATCGAGGACAGCTTGTCGGTGTCCTTCACCAGCCAGTTGTGCTTGGTGCAGGGGCGGGTGATGCCGACGGTGTCGGCCTCCTGGAAGGCATCCGAGCCGATCATGAAGGTCGGGACCTGGCCCGACAGGACGATGATCGGGATCGAGTCCATCAGAGCATCCGTGAGGCCGGTGACGGCATTGGTGGCGCCGGGGCCCGAGGTGACAAGCGCGACGCCGACCTTGCCGGTCGAGCGGGCATAGCCCTCGGCCGCGTGAACCGCGGCCTGCTCGTGCCGGACGAGGACGTGATGAATGTCGTTCTGCTGAAAGATCTCGTCATAAATCGGTAGGACGGCACCGCCGGGATAGCCGAATACCGTGTCCACACCCTGATCCTTCAGGGCTTGGACCACCATTTTCGCTCCGGTCATCTGACGTGTCATCGCGTGTCTCCGTTTACGACGTCATTCACTTGTTGCTGCGGCAATAAAAAAGCCCCCGAGGATTTCGGGGGCGCATGGGGAACCATTATGGTTCGGTGTTACCGGCCCATGCGCCATGTTCCTACGATTACGATTAGACGTGCCACGAGTGTGGACTCCTTCATTGCGCCGGCGGACCATAGGAGCATGGGGGAGGGGCGTCAACCTTGGAAACGGCGAAATTCCGCGTCCCGGACGGCTTTTATTTTCACAAAGTTTCGTGGCGGAGGAGTTTCCGGAAATTTTCGGAAAGCTTTTGGGGCCATTGTGAAATAGGACAACACTTCTCACCCATTTTGCGATTGGGACTTCAAGCCGGTTCAACCCCTGCACTCGGGTTCGTGAATTGCGTGAAACGATGGTTCCGGGCATACTGAACGCAGCGGTTCAGATAGAGAAATTCCGGAACCGACCGGACTTCAGGGAGAGTGACATGGCCTTCAGACGATACTTCCGCCGCTCTGCCCGCGACTTCACGATGCTGCGGGCCGGGCTCCTTGTGGCGCTTCTGGCGCTGGCCCATCTGCTGAGCACCGTGCAGAGCGGGGACGGGGAGATTGCCGAGGATGCTCGGACCTACCCGCAGGTGATCCCCGCGATCATCCACGGCAGCCTCGAGGACGCAGGCGCACAGGCAGGCCCGCTGATCTGAGCGAGCGGCCTTGATAAGGCTTGGTGAAATCGCCGAGGGCGCGGCGTCAGGTGTTGACGCCGGTGCCCTGCAGCACCCCATGCTCGAGCGCGTAGCGGGTCAGCCCCGCGGTCGAGCTGATCCCCAGCTTGCGCTTGATGTTCTTGCGGTGCGTTTCGACCGTGCGTACCGAGATATCCAGCGCCTGCGCCACTTCCTTGTTCGACTTGCCCTGCGCCAGCTGCAGCAGCACCATCTGCTCGCGGTTGGTGAGCTGTTCGCGCCCGCCGGTCATCACGGGTCGCAGCGCCCCCTCGGCGCCGGTGCAGAGATAGCGCTCGCCCGCCATCACCGCGTCGATGGCACGCTTCACCTCGTCGGTCGGCACGTCCTTGAGCACGTAGCCCATGGCGCCGTGCCCGAGCGCGGTCGAGATGTATTCGGGCGTATCGTGCATCGAGAGCACGAGGATGCGGGTCTCGGGGCGGCGCTCGAGGATCATCTCGGTGGCCGAAAGCCCGCTGAGCCCCGGCATGTTCAGGTCCATCAGGATGACGTCCGGGGCCAGCGCCTCGAGTCGGTCGATCATCTCCTGCCCGTTGGACAGCGTCGCCGTCACCTCGATGTCGTCGTAGCTTTCGAGAATGGCCTCGATGCCCTCGGCCACGAGCGGGTGATCGTCGACGATGGCAACACGGGTGGGACGGGTCATGCGCGGACCTTGCGGGCTTGCTGGCTGCCCTCCTCTGGGGGCAGCAGGTGGGACAGGGGGATCTGGGCTTCGATAGCTGTGCCCGAGCGCGAGGACAAGACGCGCAGCGACCCGCCGAGCTGTTCCATCCGT
>NZ_JAATOS010000260.1:0-5800 GCF_011806505.1 Salipiger sp. HF18
GTCGCCTGCCGCAGCGGGTGGCCGTCCGGCAGCAAAAGATGCAGCGCCAGCACGGCGACGTAGAGCAGCGCAAGCATGTAGCCCCGCGCCGAGCGCGAGGCGCCCATGACCCAGCCCAGCCCCCAGATCGCCGCGGCAAGCGCCAGCACCACCAGCATCAGCCGATGCCCGTCGAGCCGAAGCCGCCCGCGCCGCGCACGGTCTCGGGCAGTTCCTCGACCACCTCGAACCCGGCCTGCACCACCGGCGCCGCCACCATCTGCGCGATGCGGTCGCCATGGGCGATGGTGAAGGGCGCGTCGCCCGCGTTCATCACGATGACGCCCAGCGGGCCGCGATAGTCGCTGTCGATGGTGCCCGGCGCGTTGGGCAGCGTGATGCCGTACTTCAGCGCCAGCCCCGAGCGCGGGCGCAGCTGCACCTCCCAGCCCTCGGGGATCGCCAGCCGCAGGCCGGTGGACACCAGCGCCCGCTGCCCCGGTGCCAGCTCGATCCTGCCGCGATCGGCGAGGTTGGCCCGCAGATCGGCACCCGCCGCGCCCTCGGTTGCGTAGACCGGGAGGCCCAGCGACCTGTCCGCGCCCTCGTCCCACTGCACCGCGATGGAAACCATGTGCCCCTGCCCTTTCATCTTTCCGTGGATTTCTGACGTCACTCTGCCGCAGGCGCGCCCAGCGCCGCGGCAATGCGCTGCGCCAGCCGTTCGGCCACAGCGCGCTTGCCCATCCGTGGCCAGGCCTCGGATCCGTCGTCCGAGATCAGCACCACCGCGTTCTCGCTGCCGCCCATGATTCCCGTCGCGGGGCTCACGTCGTTGGCGAGGATCCAGTCGCAGCCCTTGCGCAACCGCTTCGCGGTGGCATGGGCCACCACGTCGTCGGTCTCGGCGGCGAAGCCCACCACCAGACCCGGCCGACCCTCGGGGAGTTGCGACACTTCGGCGAGGATGTCGGGGTTCTCGGTGAACTCCAGCACCGGGAGCCGCCCCGCCTGTTTCTTGATCTTGCTGTCCGAGGCCGTGGCCACGCGCCAGTCCGCCACCGCCGCCGCGAAGACCGCCGCGTCGGCGGGCAGCGCGCCCAGCACCGCAGCGCGCATCTCGACCGCGCTCTCGACCTCGATGACCTCAACGCCCGTGGGCCGCGCCGCGTCGGCGGGGCCGGTCACGAAGACCACCTCGGCCCCGAGATCGCGCAGTGCCGAGGCAATGGCCGTGCCCTGCGCGCCCGACGAGCGGTTGGCGATGTAGCGAACCGGGTCGATGGGCTCGTGCGTGGGGCCCGAGGTCACCACCACGCGGCGCCCGCGCAGCGGCCCGTCCGCCAGCGCCCGCTCGACCGCGGCGAGGATCTCGTGCGGCTCGGACATGCGCCCGGGCCCGAATTCACCGCAGGCCATGTCGCCGTCGTCCGGGCCCACCACCGTCACGCCATCGCTCCGCAGCAGGGCGAGATTGCGCTGCGTCGCCGGGTGCTGCCACATGCGCACGTTCATCGCGGGCGCGATCATCACCGGCGTATCGGTGGCCAAAAGCAGCGTCGAGGCAAGATCCCCCGCGAGCCCCTGCGCCATCTTCGCCATCAGGTCCGCGGTCGCCGGCACCACCAGCACCAGGTCGGCCACGCGCGAGAGCTGGATGTGCCCCATCTCGGCCTCGCTGGTAAGATCGAAGAGCGCGCGGTGGGCCTTCTCGCCCGCCAGCGCACCGACGGACAGCGGTGTCACGAATTGCTCGGCGGCAGCGGTCATCACCGGCGTCACCGCCGCACCGCGCTCGCGCAGGCGCCGGATCAGTTCCAGCGCCTTGTAGGCGGCGATCCCGCCACCGATGATCAGAAGGATGCGTTTGCCCGACAGCATGTCGCCCGCCTTTCCCAACCCAAGCTGCCCTACTGTTACGGCGCGGGCCGGGAAGACTCAATTGGCTGGCGGCTTCTCGAAGGCCTTGCAGGGGTCGTCACGCTCGACACCGGCGGTTTCCTCGACCTGATCGAAGCTGCCGTCCGGCCCCTCGGAGCCGGTCTCGCCCTGCCCCAATGCCGCAACGGTGACCTCGGGCGCCGCGCGCTTGAGCAGCGCAGGCGCCCCCCAGTCTGTGCGGGCATGGCCGTTGCCGGTGATCACCACCACGGGGCCTCCGTGCATCGACAGCGCCTCGAGCGCGGTCTCGGCCAGCCGCGCGTCGCGCAGGCGCTGGATGCCCACCATTGTGGGAAGCGTCTCGAGCGGCAGGCTGTCGCAATGGGCGGCCATCTGCATGGTCTCACGCATGGCCTGCTCTTCCGGGGGCAGCGGCTCGTCGAGGCCGTAGAAGCCCGCGCTCGGCCCGAACACCCGGTCGAGCGACTCGCCCGAGACCCGCCGCGCTTCCTCGCGCGGGAGCTGGGCGCCGAAGATCGCCGCCCCGGGGGCCGCGGTGAAGATCGGGAAATACATCGAAAACTCCGGCCAGCCGGAGTTTTCCCAGTCGAGCTTCTCGGCCAGCCCCGCCTCGTTCTCGAGATCTTCGGGATGGATCAGCGCCGACTGGTCGGTGGTCAGCATCTCGAAGACCAGCGCAACCGGCTTGAGCTCGGCGACCAGTTCGGCCTGCCGGGCATGATGAGCCGGGTTGTCGTGGACTTCGCCGAGGAAAATTACCTGGGCGTCGGAAAAATCGCCCTCGTCCGCCAGAACGGCGGACGCGGCGAAGCACGCTGCGAGGAGCGGTGCGATCAAGCTGGAATTGCGCATCATGCGAGGAAGTGTTGCACCTCGCGCGACTGCGCTTCAAGCGACTTCCGCATCTTGGCGAAGGCCGCGGCCTCGAGCTGCCGGACTCGCTCTTTCGAGAGGCCAAGTTCCTGCCCGAGGCTCTCGAGCGTGCGGGTCTCGTCGCGCAGCTTGCGCTCGCGCACGATGAAACGCTCGCGGTCGTTCAGGGCCGACATGGCAACCACCAGCCACTCGCGCAGCTGGGCATTGTCGAGTCGGCCTTCGACCACGCTGGAGCCCTGCTCGCCGTCATCCTCAAGCGTGTCGATCCACTCGCGCCCATCCTCGTCCGAGGACTGCGTAGCGTTGAGCGAGAAATCCGAGCCCGAGAGACGGCCTTCCATCATCTCGACATCCGAGAGCGGCACGCCGATCTCTTGGGCGATGGCGGCGTGCAGCATGCGACGCTCGAGGGTCTTGCCCTCGGCGGCTGCCTCGCGCTCGAGCCGCGCCTGCACCCGGCGCATGTTGAAGAACAGGGATTTCTGCGAAGAGGTGGAGCCGGTGCGCACCATCGACCAGTTGCGCATCACGTAATCCTGGATGCTGGCCTTGATCCACCAGACGGCATAGGTCGAGAAGCGCACCCCCCGGTCGGGGTCGAACTTGTCGGCTGCCTTCATCAGGCCCAGCCCTGCCTCCTGCACGAGGTCGCCCATCGGCGCGCCATAGCGCTTGAACTTCGACGCCATGGAGATCGCAAGGCGCATGTAGGCGTTGATCAGACGATGCAGTGACGCCTCGTCGCGCTGGTCGCGCCAGGCGTAGGCAAGGCGCAGCTCGGTCTCGGCATCCAGCAGCTCGGCCTTCATGGCGCGGCGGGACAAGGTCTGGTCGTTGAAGGTCTCGGTGTTCATCGGCATTCCCCGTCGTCGTTGCTCAGGACGGCGTTTTCCGCCGTGTTTCGCGACCCCGTCCCGAACGGTGCCACATGATCTGAACGCCCCTAGTCCGGAAAAGGTTTCCGGCAACGGGCACTTTTTTGGGAACTTGCCCGCCGCGCATGACCCCCGCATGACGGAGGGTGATGCCCGGCCCCACAAATCGGAATTTCCGCGGGCGCGAGATCCGCGCTAAATCGCTGGAAACACGCTGATCGAGGGAGCGGACGATGGGCGATTGCCTAATTCTCGGGGACTACACCTACTCCAGCTGGTCGCTGCGCGGATGGCTGCTCATGGAGCGCTTCGGCCTTCCCTTCTCGGTCCAGAACATCACCTTCCTTCACGGCCCCGTGGCCACGCAGGTTGCCAGGATCGCCCCTGCCCGGACCGTCCCGGCGCTTGTCACCGAGGACGGAACGGTTATCTGGGACAGCCTCGCCATGGCCGAGGAACTGGCCAGCCGCCATCCCGAGGCCGGGCACTGGCCCTCGGATGCGGCGGCGCGCGCCACCGCCCGCAGCATGGCCGCCGAGATGCATTCGAGCTACGGCGCCCTGCGCGAGCAATGCCCGATGAACCTGCAGGCGGCCTACACGGGCTTCACGCCCTCGGAAGAGACCCTCGCCGATCTCGCCCGGATCGAGGCGCTCTGGGCCTTCGCCCGCGGGCGGTTCGGCGATGGCGGGCCGTGGCTCTTCGGGCGCTACAGCGCGGCGGACGCGTTCTTCGCCCCGGTCGCGGCGCGCATCGCGGGCTACGGACTCCCGGTGGGAGCCGCTGCGGCAGGTTACGTGGCCGAGCACCTCGCCGACCCGGCCTTCCGCCGCTGGCGCGCCATGGGCATTGCCCGGGGCGAGCACCTACCGTGGTACGACCGCCCGCATGACAAGGGCGAGTGGCCCGGGCCCGCGCCGCGTCCCGCCCGCGCGGTCGAGACCGGCACGCCCGAGAACGCCGCCTGCTCCTATTCCGGCGAGCCGGTCACCGACCTGCTCGAGATGGACGGCCGCGTCTTCGGCTTCTGCAACCCCTTCTGCCGAGACATGACCATGGTCGACCCGACGGCCTGGCCCGCCTTCACCGCCCTTCTCTGAACGGAGGCCTGCCCGGCGCGGGCGGCACCGCCCCCCTCGCCGCGCCGTCCGGTGTCGTTAACGATTGGCTAACCATCTGTCGCGCATCCTCCCGTGATGCCTGACGATGAGGTGGGAAGTGGTCGCGCATGCCTACACCGTGGCCTTCGAGGGGGTCGACGCGCGCCCGGTCGAGGTGCAATGCGCCGTGACTGCGGGCGTGCCCGGCTTTGCCATCGTGGGCCTGCCCGACAAGGCGGTCTCCGAAGCGCGCGAACGGGTGCGCGCAGCGCTCAGCAACATGTCGATCGCGATGCCCTCGAAGCGCATCACCGTGAACCTCTCGCCCGCCGACCTGCCCAAGGAGGGCTCGCATTTCGACCTGCCCATCGCGCTGGGGCTGCTCGCCGCGCTCGAAATCCTGCCGGGGGACGAGATCGCGCGGACCATGGCGCTTGGCGAGCTGGCGCTCGACGGCACGCTGGTCGCCGTGCCCGGCGCCCTGCCCGCCGCGATGACCGCCGCCGAGACCGAGCGCACCCTGCTCTGCCCCCGCGACTCGGGGCCCGAGGCGGCCTGGGTCGGCGACTGCCGGGTGCTGGGCGCGCGGACCCTTGCCGACGTGGTGCGCCACTACACCGGCGACGCGCCCATCGCGCCCTCCGAGCCCGGCGAGATCCCCGCCCCCGGCCAGCTGCGTGACCTGCGCGACGTGAAGGGGCAGGAACGGGCCAAGCGCGCGCTCGAGATCGCCGCCGCCGGACGCCACCACCTGATGCTGGTGGGAGAGCCGGGCTCGGGCAAGTCGATGCTCGCCGCGCGCCTGCCGGGGCTGCTGCCCCGGCTGAGCCCGCGCGAGGCGCTCGAGACCTCGATGATCCACTCCCTGGCGGGGCTGCTCTCCGGGGGCGGGATCTCGCGCCTGCGCCCCTTCCGCGAGCCGCATCACACCGCCTCCATGGCGGCGATCATCGGCGGCGGGCGCGGCGCCAGACCGGGCGAGGTCAGCCTCGCGCACAACGGCGTGCTGTTCCTCGACGAGCTCCCCGAATTCCCCCGCGCCGCGCGCGAGACCCTGCGCCAGCCGGG
>NZ_JAATOS010000025.1:0-26559 GCF_011806505.1 Salipiger sp. HF18
CGTCAGATGCGCCTGGTCGGAAAAGCCGCAATCGAGCGCGACGGTCTTGATCGGCGCATCGGTTTCGGCCAGCAGGCGCTGCGCCCGCTCCATGCGCCGGGCCGTGACAAAGGCATAGGGCGGCCTGCCAAAGCTGCTGCGGAACTTGCGGGCGAAAAGGCAGGGCGACAGCCCCAGTGAATCCGCCATCATCTTGAGATCGAGACTGCTGGCCAGATGCGTGTCAATGAACTCGACGATGCGGCGCTGTTGCGCCGGGCTCAGCGCGCCATCTGCGTGGCAAACCCGCATACGGATGTCGGCATAGCGCCGCAGCAGGTGTACGATCAGCGCCCGGGCCACGCTGTCGACATAGAGAGCCCCGCCAAGGCCCTTTGTCTCGGCCTCGCGCGCGATTTGTTCCATCGCCTGAGTCATGATCGGATCTTCGGTGCGCAGCACATCGGCGAGTGCCACCTCCGAGACGGCGCAGTCCAGGACCTCGCTCGCCACCTGCGCGACCAGTGCGCCGGACAGGTAGACATGCGTAACGTCGACGGGCTCTTTCCAGGTCCAGTTCACCCGCTGCGCCCGGCTTAGAAGAGACGCGGCGCCGGGCCCGAGCGTCTCGTGGGTCCAGCGCCCGTCATAGCGCCTCTGCATCGGCGTGACCCCGCCGCGATACCCCACGAGCAGGAAATCCTTCATGGCCGGGACGATCACGTCCTGGCCGTCGTAATGATACGACCGGCAGGCCACGTTCTTCCAGCCCAGCCCGTCGCTGGCCGACAGGACCCGACCCGGCACCCAATCGGGCAGCTGCTGGTAATTGATGAATTCGCTCATCACGCATCCTCCTCCCAAAGACATGCGGAAACGAAAACCGGGGGCGGTCGCGCCGCCCCCGCCCCTGGCGGATCAGCTGTTGCGGATCGCGTCGTAGACCGCGGTCTCGAAATCCAGGAAGCCGCCAAAGGATGTCGGATCGCCGAACGGCAGAATCTGCGTCGCCCAGTAGCCGCCGACTCCAGCCGCGCGGTCGATCCAGTAGAAACTGTTGGCGAGCCCCGCCCAGCCGATGGCCCCCGCCGGGCGGCCCGTGGGGGCCTCTTCGATGTTCACCATGAATGTATAGGACCAGTCCTTACCCACTCCGGGAAAGAACTCCGCGTCGTTAGACAGCGACGGGATCACGCCCGGCAGCATGGTCACCTTCTGCGGCGGCACCAGAGCGCCCTTAACGGCCCATTCGACCGTCTCGGGTTTTAGCACGCGACCGTTCGGCCCGTTTCCGTCGTTCAGCCACATGCGAATGAACTTCATGTACTCGGGCACCGTGCCGTAAAGACCGTGTCCGCCCATGTCGACCTCGGGGTTGTCCGGCAAGGCGAAACCGTCCATCGGCGCCAGAGAACCATCCGCGCCGCGAGCGTGAATCGTGGCCGTGCGGCTCTTCATCGCGTCGGAGCGGGTAAAGGCAATCTCGTCCATGCCGAGCGGATCAAAGACCCGCTCCCGCATGACCTCACCCAGCCGCTTGCCCCGGATGCCCTCGACGACCTGCCCGACCCAGTCGATGTTGGTGCCATATTCCCATTTTGTGCCGGGATCGAACAGCAGCGGGGTCTCGAGGGCGGCGCGAGTGCCGCTGACGACCGAGGGCTGGCCATGCTCTTCAGCCATGCGCTTGTACATCTCGTTGAAAAAGTCGTAGCCGAAGCCGCCCGTATGCAGCATCAGCTGCCGGGTCGTGACATCGGTTTTCGGCGCGCGCAGGCGGGGCTGGCCGTTGGTGTCGAAGCCTTCGAGCAACTGGAGTTTGCCGATGGCGGGGGCGTACTCCTTGGCGGGGGCGTCGAGATCCAGCAGCCCTTCTTCCACGCATTGGAGCGCGGTGGTCCCCGCGATCGCCTTGGTCGTCGAGAAGATGGCAAAAACCGTGTCCTCGGTCATCGGCACGCCGTCGAGCCGCCGGGCCCCCGTCGCGCCGCTGTAGATGTCGCTTTCGCGGTCCGTGACCATCGCGACGACGCCCGGAACCCGGTCTGCGCCCTCGCTGACGCGGCGCAGCACTTTGTCCAGCGCAGCGGTCAGGTCTGCGGTGTGAATGTCTTTCATGGTGTCCTCCCTAGACTCGTGCGGTGGAGGGTAGCCCTTCTGGCGCGCGACGCTGTCACCCAGCGGCACGGGCTGTCCGAAATCGGAAGCCGATTTATCAGCGGGTCGCCCGCGCGCGAGTCTGTGAGGGCAGCTCGCCGAACCGTTCGCGGTAGCGCCCCGCCAGCGCGCCGAAACTGCCGAACCCCCAGGCGCTGGCAATCGTGGCCACGGTCTCCTCCCCGGGACGGGTCTCGAGATCCCTGCGGAACCCGTCCAGACGTCGCGCAGCAAGGAAAGCGCGCGGCGACACCCCCCGGAAACGGGCAAAGCCACCCGAGAGCGTCCGCGCAGAGACACCCACACGCTGGGCGACATCGCCGATGGAAGGCGCGTCGCGGGCTTCGGCCTGCATGATCTCCTCGGCCCGGCGGACATAGCCGGGTGCCGCGCAGCGCGCGCCATCTTGCAGGGACATCCCGGCCGCGCCGGCCCATTGCCGGAGCAGTTCGACGCAAATCATCTCTTCGATGTGGCGCGCGATTGCGGTGTCGCTTGCCGCGTTGCCAGCCTGCACCAGCGTCCGCGCCGCGTAGTCCAACAACGACAACCAAGCTGAGCCTGGGCCGCCGAACCTGACCCGCCGGGTCCAAAGGCCGTCATCCGGCACAAAACCGAACCAGCGTTCGGCCGTTTCGGCGATGACATCGTGCGGGATGGTCAGGTTCAGCTGCATGTGGTCCGGATCGCCTTTCAGCCAGTATTCCGTTCGCGAACAATCCACGACGAAACTGTCCCCGCCCGTGGTCGCGACCGATCCCCTGTCTGTCTGATGGTCAAGCGATCCCTGTAACGTGTTCAGTACGAGGATGTTTCCAGCCTGCGGATCGAACTGATCAAGATAGATTCCGGTGCCGTAGGCGAACCGTGTCATGGTCACGCGCCCTGCGCGAGCACTGATCATGGTGGCGTTCGGGCGCGAAAACCGCACCAGGGGGCGCACCCTGTAGGGCATGTAAACCGATTGGCAGAAGGCCTCTATCTCGTCCCAATCTGCGGACCGGCTGGTGCCTCCGTGGCGGATAAGCCGACCTCCGGCATCCCTCAGGAGGGCGTCCTGCAACAAAACCTCGTTCCTTATCGCTATTCCGGTCTTCCCTGATTTTACCACAGTCCTGACGCGCAATCACACGGATTGTCTTGCGCATCGACTGCAATTTGATTGGGAAGATCAGCAAATCCCATGATCGACGCGCTTGACCTGGCTCTTCGACACCCCCGGGGCCGCCCCTCTCGGCAGATTGCTTCGCAATCGCCTGCCGGGCAGTGCATGGCCTGCACCAGGTCGTCCATCAAGCGCGCCGAGACGCCATGAACATAGGCTTCCTGGATCACGGCGGTCAGCGCCTTCTCAACGGAGCGCCGCGGCTCGAGGAACGAGGGAAAACAGGAACCGGTGCGCAGGCGCGGGGTTGCGCCGCTCGACGCTGCCGGCGCGGGGCTGCAAGTCCCGATCCCGATACCCGTTGCGCTCCGCCAGGCGCTCGCTGCTCTTCTCGCCATAGTCAGCACCGGTCTTGGCGCCGATCTCCGGCTCCATCAGCCGCTCGGCAGCACAACCGATCATCTCGCGAGGCAGGTCGGCATCGGCGTTCGGGGCGGCGCTCGGACCGATAGCGCGCCTGCCCCTCACTCTTTAATAGCGCACGCAGGTCCATCATGGGTTTGATCATCGGGGGCGTCCCTCGGTTCAGGTTGGCTCAGCAACCCAACTCTACCGAGAACCCCGATGGCCGCCGAAACATACACAACGCCCTGGGACGTCACCGACCTCTCCGAAGGCCGGTGCTCTTACACCATCTCCCGGGGCACTACCCGGCTCCACGGCGACAACGCACCGCAGACCCCGAGACATGAGCCCAAGTCGCTGGCCACGCGAAGTCCTTGAGCGACATACGGCGGATCCGTCGTGACCAGCCCCGAGCAGGTGAAAAAAATGGGTTTTGCCTGATCGATCCCGATAATCGTAACCTCGGAGGTGGATGCTCCCCCCTTCTGTGATGGCTTCAACATGCAGCACATTGGCACATGGCGATCCCGTCAGGTGGTGGCTACATGCCATCGCAAGAGCCCCGCGCAGCGGCCTTCGATAGTCTACAGCCTTTCACGATTGGGCCCATGGTCGTATCGACGAGACGACCCCGCCCGCAATCGCGAAGAGGATTGTCCCTGCCGGGGAGTTTGAGCTGGAGCGTGTCTGGGTTGCGCATTCGGATGATGTCGAAAGGCTGAGCCGTTTCTTCCGTGAGGTTCTAAACAGCCTGACCACCTCAGGCGACTGGCAGAAAGGCCCGCAACGTTTCTCAAGACGTTTTGCGGACACCTTGAGAATAACAGGATGTAAGGAGTTTGGCTTGTGATCTGGGTCCCCATTTGTCTCGGTGCGTTCAAGCTCACCGTGCTCGGCGCGACTGTTTTCCTGTCACTCAAGTCGCATCGCGATGGAGAACGGGAGCAAAAGCGGCAGAGGGAGGAAGCGCGCCAGCCTGCGCCCGCAGAGCCTGCCCTCCCCGCTTCAGGAACTGGCAACAGGTAGGTCAGCGGATGGCGTGCAGCGCACGGCACGCCAGGCAAAAGGCTGCGTCAGTCGGTCTGATCAAAGGCACAGCGTAGACTCCAGATCAGGCCGGTCGCTGCATAGTCGAACGAGATCTCGGCGCCGAGCGACGACCTGAGCATGTCGCCGGTCAGAGCCGAGCCGAAGCCCTTCCGCGTCGGCGGCGTGACCTTGGGTCCGCCGTTTTCCTGCCAGACGATCTCGAGCACCTTGCCATCATCCGCCGCGACCCACGTCACGACGAGCCAGCCGTCCTCGCTCGACAAGGCGCCATACTTGACCGCATTGGTGGTCAGCTCGTGAAACGCCAGCGCGAGAGCCTGGGCCGCACCTGCCGGAACCACCACGCCGGGATCGCCCTTCAATATGATACGACTTCCGATCAGCTCCGAGAAATACGGGATCTGCGTTCGGATCAGGTCCTCGACGCCGATGTCGCTCCAACTCTGTTTCAGAAGCAGGTCCTGAGCCGCGGACATGCTCTCGAGCCGCGACTGGAAGGTGGTCAGGAAGTCGTCGGGCCGGGTCTTGGCGGTCTGGCGGCAAATCGCCAGAACGAGCGTGACGAGGTTCTTGCTGCGGTGGTTCAGCTCGTCCAGCAGCGCGTCGATGGTGTTCTGCGCCTTGCGTCGCGCGGTGATGTCCTCGGCAATCGCCGCCAGCCCCTTCACCTCACCGCCGGACCGGATGGGAAAGAAATGTTCGCGCCAGTGGCGCGTCTCGTCCGGGGCCGCCGGCGTGGTGCCCGAGATCTCCACGTCTCGACGCGACCCCCCGGTGCGAAGGAGCTCCTCGAAGAGCGCCGTGACGCCGTCGATGTTCTGCACCTCGGGCAAAAGATCCTTCACGGTCTTTCCGATATGAAGCTCGGGCGCGAGACCGTTCATCTCCGCCATCATCGCGTTGATCCTGACGAATTTCAGGTCCCGGTCCCAGATGGCGATGCCAACCGGAGCCTGATGGAACACCGCGTCCAGAATCTCGGCGTCCGCAATCCGGGAGCTATCGGCGCCGGGTTGGTCCGGGACCGATCCAAGCGCCGCTGCGTCGGACCGGCCGACAAGACTGGTCACGTCGGTTTCGACGCCGGACAGCCGGATTGCCCTGCCTGTTCCATCACGCGCAACGGTGCCCCGGTCGAGAAGGGTGCGGACGTCCCTATCGGGACGGATGATCCTGAAGCAGCGCTCGTAGCTGTCGTGACTTGCGCGGACTGCGTCCATATCCCTGCGAACCCTCTCGCGGTCCTCGGGATGGATCAGCTCAAACACGTCTTCTGCACGGGCAGGTGCGCTTTCGAGTCCGTAGAGTTGAAGCCGGCCTGCGCTCCAAAGCACCTCGCCGGTCCCGATGGTCCACTCGTAATGCCCTGTTCCCGGAAACACCGCATCGGCACCATTCACAAAGTCAGTCACGCGCGTCCCATCGCCTCCTGAGAGGCCGCGAGAAGCCGCTTGCCCATCTCCTCCGGTCAAGATGGCATTGTCACGCGCTTTGGCAAGCGCTTGCGAGCGCGCGCAGCAAGCCCGGCTGGCATGCGGATCGGTCTTCGGGCAAGCGGTGACCTGCCCGAGCCAGGCTCTGCCTTCAGCGCGATGCTATCAGGCACGTCCGCCGAATGGACGGCGGACGTCTGGGTCAGTAGCCCGCCGCGTCCATCGCCGCGATGACCCGGTCGGGGGTCGCGGGCATGTCATAGATGCGTGCTCCGCAGGCGTTGCGCACGGCGTTCAGGATCGCCGCGCCTGCACCGGAAATGCCGAGTTCGCCGATCCCCTTGGTCTGGATCGGGTTGGCCATGTCGTCGCGTTCCTCGAGGAAGACCACCGTCATGTCGCCGGGCACATCCGCATGGGCGGGCACGTGATAATTGGCGAGGTCGCGCGTCACCACGTGACCTGTGCGCGGATCGTGCGCCATCTCCTCGGTCAGGGCCGAACCGACGCCCCAGATCATCCCGCCAAGCGCCTGCGACCGGGCTGTCTTCTCGTTGAGAATACGGCCCATGGCCATCACGCCGAGCATCCGGCGCACCCGCACCTCGCCGGTGTAGGCATGCACCGCGACCTCGGCGAAATGCGCGCCGAAGCCGGACGAGAAATGACTTTCCGAGGTGTCGCCGGCCTCGACGGACGCCTCCTCGACCAGTTCCGCGTCGATCAGCTCGGACAACGGCACCTCGCGGTTTCCGCCACGGGCCATGCCGTTCTGGAGGGTCAGGTCGGAGGGCTCACAGCCCATGCGCTCGGCCAGCGTCTCGCGGATGGCCTTCGCCGCAAGGAAGGTCGCGGAGCCCGCCGAGCTTGCGCCGAACGAACCGCCGGAGCCTGCAGCCGCGGGGAAGCGCGTGTCACCAAGGCGCACCTCTACCTTTTCCACGGGAAGGCCCAGCATCTCGGCAGCGATCTGTCCGAGGATCGCATAGGTGCCGGTACCGATGTCGGTCATGTCGGTCTCGACCACCGCACCTTCGGCGCTCAGGCGCACGCGCCCAGCGGATTCGATCAGCATGTTCGAGCGTGCGGCCGACGCCATGCCCATCCCGACGTACCACTCGCCGTCACGGCGGGTACCCACCGGCTTGCGATCCTTCCAGCCAAAGCGCTCGGCCCCGTCACGCAGGCAGTCGGCAAGGCGTGTCGCGCTGAAGGGCTGGCCGGTCATCGGGTTCTTCTCGGGCAGGTTCTTCAGCCGCAGCTCAACGGGGCACATCCCGAGCATCTCGGCCAGCTCGTCCATCGCCTGCTCCAGCGCCAGCATGCCGACCGCCTCCCCCGGGGCCCTCACCGAGCCCGAGGGCGTACGGCTGACCCGGGCGAGGGTCTGCGCAAAGCTCAACCCCTCGGCACCATAGAGGAACTGCGACGCCTGGCTCACCGGCTCGGCAAAGCCCTCGTCCTGGAGGTTGGTCACGCGGTCGTCGTGCGACAGTGCCAGCAGGCGTCCGCTGCTGTCGGCGCCGAGGCGCAGGCGCTGGGTGGTCTCGGTCCGGCGCAGCACCGCGTCGAAGACGGTCTGTCGGGCCATGACGACGCGCACCGGGCGCTGCAACTCACGTGCGGCGAGCGCGGCCGAGACCGCTTCGGGGCCGATGCCCAGCTTGGAGCCGAACCCGCCCCCGATGTAGGGCGACAGAATGCGCACGTTCTCGGGGTCGATGCCAACGGCATCCGCCAGTTCTAACCGGTTGGTCTTGAGCATCTGCTGCGCACCGCGCAGGGTGAGCGTCTCTCCCTCCCATTCGGCAAGGGCCGCGTGCGGCTCCATCGCCGCCGCCGCGTGGGGTGGGGTGGAATAGGCACGATCGAGCGTAACATCAGCCTTGGAGAACGCCGCCTCGAAATCGCCCGCAGTTTCCGGGTCACCCTTTTCCAGCGCATCCGTCTTCGCAGGGTCGGTATCGACATTGGCGTCCGCGTCGTAGCTCACCACGAGCTGCTGCGCCGCGTCGCGCGCTGCCTCGAAGCTCTCGGCGACCACGAGCGCGATGGGCTGGCCGTGGTAATGGACTTCGTCGCCGGGCTGCACGGGCGCTTCACCGGCCATGCCCTGCGCCGGGTTGCGAATGAACCGAGGGCCATGGAAAACCCCCAGAAGCCCGGGGATCTCGGTCACGGATGCGGTGTCGATGCCGGTGATCCCCCCACGAGAAATCGTTGCGCGCACCAGAACGCCATGCGCCGCGTTGTCCGGCACCCCGTCAGCCGCGTAGGCGGCGCGCCCGGAGACCTTCTTGGGCCCCTCCGGGCGATCCAGGGGAGCGCCGATAATGCCCTGACCGGTTTCGTCGAGAAGGCGCGGCTGCGCCTCGTCCATGCGGAAGGTCTTGGTCATGCCGGGCTCCTCGTCGTCGGGTTGGCGGCCGCGGAGTCGGCCAGGCCGGTGGCCTCACGCAGCGCGGCAATCAGGGTGCGCCGCAGCAGCGGAATCTTGAACTCAGTGTCGGGGTGGCAGCTGGCCTGCGCGACCAGCGCGTCTGCGGCCGTGGCGAAGGCGTCGTCGCCGGGAACGGCGCCGATGAGCGCCTGCTCCGCCTCGCGGTCCGTCCAGGGGCACGGTGCAACCCCGCCGAAGGCCAGCGAGACCGAGGCAATGCGCTCGTCCTTCATCTCGACCGCCACCGCCACAGAGACCAGCGCGAAGGCATATGAGGCGCGGTCCCGCACCTTCTTGTAGACCTGCCGCGTCTGGGGGCGCGGCGCAGGCAGCCGCACGGCGGTGATGATCTCGCCTGCCCCGAGCACAGTTTCGAGATCCGGCCGGTCACCCGGAAGGCGGTAGAGCTCGCGCACCGGGACAAGGCGTATGCCACCGTCTGCCGCACGGATCTCGACCTCGGCCGCCAGGGCGGTCAGGGCCACGGCCATGTCCGAGGGATGCGCCGCGAGGCAGTGCTCGGAGGTGCCGAAGATGGCCAGCATCCGCCCTACCCCGCCCTGCGCCGCACAGCCTTCGCCCGGGGTGCGCTTGTTGCACGCCATCGCGGTGTCGTAGAAATACGGACAGCGGGTGCGCTGAAGCAGGTTGCCGCCGGTCGTCGCCTTGTTGCGGATCTGCGCCGACGCACCGGCGAGGATGGCGCGCGAGAGCAAGGGCCAGCCGCTGCGGACGCGGGCATCCGCCGCAAGCTCGGAATTGGTGACCAGCGCGCCGATGCGCAGCCCGTCACCGTGTTCGGAGATGCCCTTCAGGTCCTCGAGCCGCGAGATGTCCACCAGCCGCCCCGGGACCATCACCTGGATCTTCATCAGGTCAAGAAGGTTGGTGCCGCCGGCGATGATGCTCGCGCCGTCGCCAAGCTGCCCTGCGGCACCGTCGAGGCTCTCGGCCCGGCTATATTCGAAATTCCTCATGACTTCACCTCGGCGGCCATGGCGATCGCCTCGCGTATCAGCGGGTAGGCCGAGCAACGGCAGAGGTTGCCGCTCATGCGCTCGGCGATCTCGGCGTCGTCAAGCGGCATGTCGCCCTCGAGCGAGGTCGAGGCGTAGGACGGCTCGCCCGCCCTCAACTCCTCGAGCATGGCCGTCGCCGACATGATCTGACCCGGGGTGCAGAAACCGCACTGGAAGCCATCTTTCGCGACGAAGGCCTTCTGCAGCGCGTTCAGGGCCTCCGGGCTGCCAAGTCCTTCGATGGTTGTCACCTCGTCACCCTCGTGCATCGCGGCAAGACAGAGGCAGGAGTTGACCCGCTTGCCGTTGAGCAGGACCGTGCAGGCACCGCATTGGCCGTGGTCGCAGCCCTTCTTGCTGCCGGTCAGGCCGAGCTGGTCGCGCAGCGCGTCGAGGAGGGTGGTCCGCGTGTCGTGTTCGATCTCGCGCGGCTCTCCGTTCACCGTTAGTCGTGTCCGCATGTGTCTCTCTCGCTTGAAGGTGGCGTTGGACCGCGCGATCTGCGTGTCCCGGGTGAGGTCAACCGCCGGCTGGGCGGGAAGTTCCGAGATCCGGGGTCATCACCCGTTGTGCCGGGCATCCGCCGTGCGGCGCATCGCGAGCGCTTCGGGCAGGATCGAGCCGTCGCGGGCAAAGCGCAAAACCACCGCATCGTCCCCCTGCTCGCGGATGAGCCGCAGCGCGTCGCCGTCCTGTTCGAGCCGACATGCACCGTGCGCGAAGACCTCACGGTGCTGACGGCGCAACGACAGCAGCTCCCGGAGCAATTCGCGTTTGCGCGCTCCGAAGATGTTGACCGGGGCGGCGGGATCGAGCGGCGCCCGGTTGTCCGGATCGGTGAGCGCGAAGAGGCCGGTCTCGGTGCCCTGGTAGATGTCCGGCACGCCCGGGATCATGCAGCGCAGCGCAAGCTGGGTGAGCGAGAGGCTCTCTCCCACCCGAACCAGCTCGCGCAGAGCGTCGGGGGCATGTGTCCGCCAGTCCGCCAGCAGCGCCCGGGCGGAATCACCCGCCCGCGCCTCTGCCGCCTCGTCTGGGTCGTGCCACTGGGTCACCTCCTTCGCCTCGCGCAGGGCCTTTTCCAGATGCGCTGCCAACCGCTCTTCGAGGTCGTCTCGATCGGGCTCCCAGAGGGCGAGCGCCGATTGCAGCACGTACCAGCGCGTCGACGTGTCCGGCGGATGCGGCGCGTCGAGCGCCTCGGCATCCTGCCAGAGGATGGCGGCGCATTCGGGCCGATGGGTCAGCGCGATGAGCCGGGCACGGGCATCTTCGGCGCGCTTGGTGTCATGGCTTGACCCGAGCGCAAGCGCCCCCGACCAATGCTGCAGGCGATCATTGCACCACGCCTCGAACTCGCCGGGCGAGAGCGGCGGTGCGTCGGGTTCAGAGCCGACCTCGGCCTCGGCAAGGCAGCGTGTATGGCGGTAGAAGGCGGTGTCCTCCTGGGCCTTCGCCACGACCGCGCCGGTCACCTGCTGGAAGCGCCTGAGGACCGCCTCGCCCGCCGGACCGGCCGGCGACAGGAGCAGACGGTGGACTGCGTCGAGGAGCCGGGTGTCGTCAAGCCGGGCACCGGCCTCTGCAACCGTCTGTGCCAACAGCGCCTCATCCTCGGCGGTGGCACCCTCGTCGTCGATGTAGCTGCGGTAGCGCGGGAAGGCCACGAGCAGCGCCCGCAACGTGGCGCGCAGGTCGTCCTCCGCGACCGCCATCCCCTGCCCTGCGAGCGCGGCCCCCACCCGGCGGGTCATCTCGCCCAGCTCCGCGGACAGTTCGTGGGACAGGATCTGCTCGCGCGCCTCCCGGCAGGCGGCGGCGTAATCGCCCCGCGCCCCGGTTGCCCCGCGCCAGATCGAGTCCAGCAGGTCGAGCCCGGTCCCGTCCATCAGCAGCCGGGTGATCCGGTCATTGGCCTCGTAGCCGGTGGTGCCGGTCACCGGCCAGTCCCGCAGCTCTTCCTCGCCGGTGAGGATCTTCTCGATCCAGACCGGCACATCGGGACCCACCGCCGAGCGCAGCCGCTGCAGGTATTGCTTCGGGTCGGCGAGCCCGTCCACGTGATCGATCCGCAATCCGTCGGCGAGGCCGTCGCGGACCAGTTGCAGAGGCAGGGCCATCATCGCGTCAAAGACCTCGCGCTTTTCGATGCGCATGCCGATCAGGGTCGTCACATTGAAGAACCGTCGGTGCGTCAGCCGCTTGCGCTCACGCTCCCAGTGCCGAAGCTGCCAGTGCTGGCGTTCGAGGGTATCGGCAATGCCATGCGCCCCGGCGCTTTCCGGCGCGAGCGGCAGCCAGCCGCCATCCCAGTGCAGGCGCATGGCGTCACGGTCGATTTCGAATGCGCCACCGCGGATCATCTCGTCGATCGGTTCGGGGAGGATCGGCAGGATCAGCCCCGCCGTCCAGTCCACGTCGAAATATCTGGCGTAGGGGCTGGCGGCGCCATGGACCAGCGCGTCATGCAGCCACGGGTTCTCGGGGCTGAGCACGGTGTGGTTCGGCACCAGGTCGAGCACGATCCCGAGGCGTTGCGAGCGGGCTGCGGCGGCGAGCCGCTCGTATCCGGCGCGCCCGCCAAGCACCGGGTCGATCTCGGCCGGGTTGGCCACGTCATAGCCGTGCGTGGAACCGCCCTCGGCAGTGAAGATCGGCGAGAGGTAGAGGTGGCTCACGCCAAGCTCGGCGATATGCGGCAGGAGCTCTGTCGCACGGTCGAAGTCGACGCCCTGGCGGAGCTGCAGGCGGTAGGTGGCAACGAGCGGTGTCACGCGGTGATCTCCACTTCCATTCCAAAGGCATCATGGGTCGGATCGCCGAGGCGAAATGCGCAGGCGGGCAAAGACGCGGCTCCGGTGGCGGGCGTTCCCAGCGACATCAGCATGCGGATCTCGCCCGCCTCGAAGGGCCAGCGCACGGCGAAGGCGCGGGGCCCGTGCCGGGTGACCTCTCCGATGCCGCTCTTGCCGGATTTGAGCAGCGGCACGATGCGGCGGGCTCGAAGATCAAGCAGGTCGCGGGTCAGGGCGCGCCAGCTTTCCGCACGGGCGGGGTCGCGGGCAGGATAGGGGCGCGAGGCCTCGAAGGCCTCGGGTCCGGTGGGGTCGGGCATGTGCTCGGCGTCGTAGCCGATGCGCCCGAGCTCGGCCCGGCGACCGTCGCGCACCGCCCTCCGCATGGCCTCGTCCGGCGGGTCGCAGAAGAAGAGGAAGGGCGCTTCGCTCCCCTCTTCCTCACCCATGAAGAGCAGCGGCAGGAACGGCATGCACAGCAGGACCGCGTGCGTCACCCGTGCGGCCTCCTCTCCGATCAGCGAGATCAGCCGCTCGCCATGGGCGCGATTGCCGATCTGGTCGTGGGTCTGGTTGGCGTTGACGAAGGCCGCCCAGGAAAGATGCGCGGCCTCTGTGCCCCGGGGACCCTCGGGATGCGGCTGGCCCTCGTCCGCCTGACCGCGTTCCAGCGCCCGGGCGAGATCGGCGAACGGGTCCCGGGCGTAGCGGCTGTAGTAACCCTGCGTCTCTCCGGTCAGGGCCACGTGCAGGACGTTGTGCCAGTCGTCGTTCCACTCGGCATCGAACCCCGCCTCGCGCAGGTGCGTCAGATTGCGCTCGTCCTCGCAGATCAGGTGGACCGGGCGGCCGAGGTCAAGCGTGCGGATCTCGTCCGACAGCGCGTGGAGGAAGCGCTGGTCCTGCCCGTCGCGGATCTCGTGCACGGCATCGAGGCGGAACCCGTCCAGCCGGTACTCGCGCAGCCAGCCGAGCGCGGCATCCCGGAAGAACGCCTGCACCTCGGGGCGGTGGAACGCGATGCCGTCTCCCCAGGGCGTGGGCCGGTCGGTGAAGAAGTCGGGGGCATAGTCCGGAAGGAAGTTCCCGAAGGGACCGAAGTGGTTCATCACAAGATCGAGCAGCACCATCATGCCATGGCCCTGCGCCTCGGCCACCAAGGCCCGCAGCTCGTCGGGCGTGCCATAGGCGGGATGGGGTGCGCGGATCAGCACGCCATCGTAACCCCAGCCGCGCCGGCCCATGAACTGCGCGACGGGCATGAGCTGGATCGCCGTGACCCCCAGCGCCGCCAGATCCGGCAGCCTGCGCGCGGCCGCGGCAAAGGTGCCCTCGCGGGTGAAGGTGCCGACATGGAGCTCGAAGAAGACCGCCTCTTCCAGAGGCCTGCCGGACCACGTCCGCGCCCAGTCGAACGCCTCGGGATCCACCGTCAGCGAAGGCCCCTCGACGCCGCCGATCTGAGCGCGCGAGGCCGGGTCGGGCAGGTCCCTGCCATCGATGCGGAAGAGGTAGGCCATGCCCGGACGCGCCGGAATGCGACAGCTCCAGTCGCCCGCCCTGCCCGGCTCCATGGCAAGCTCGCGCCCTTCAAGCAACAAGGCGACATGCCGTGCCGCCGGAGCCCAGATCGAGAACCGCCACGACCCGTCGCCGAGCGGGCGGGCTCCCCATGGCGAGGGCGCTGTCATGCGCCGTGCGCCTTTGTCCCGTGCGCGTGCGTCCGAAGGCCCCCGACGGACCAGACTGCAGAACCTTCGCATGATGCCGCGATCCGGGCCTTCGTTGCGGACCCGGAGAGGTGTCGCTTCCGGGCTCCACACCGACGGCTTTTGCCGCCCGCACCGCCCAGACACGCGCCAGGCCGATTTCGCATCTGGCGCGGCGTCACCGCGCCAAGGCCGAACGGAGCGATCATGTCAGCCCTCCAGTCCGGAGAGCGCGGTCATCCGGTGCGGTCGGCTGACGAACGGACGCGCAGACGTCGGCCTCAGAGCCGCCTCGCGCCGCGCAACCATCTCTGCGGTGATCAGCAGCGTGCCGCCCGCCGAACATCTGAACCAGCGGCGATCCTCCTCGCTGTCGTAGCCCGCGCGAAACCCGTCCGGCAGCCGGACACCCTGTGCCACGATCGCGTTCCTGACCTGGCAGCGGCGACCGGCACTGCTGCCGGGCAGGAACACGGTTCCCTCCGAGAGGCAGTCGATGGCCTGGGTGATCGGGCGGTCCATGGTCTTCGGCAGTGCGACCGGCGTCTCCGCTCCGGAGAAATCCAGCTGGGCGAGACGGTAGGCATCGAGCGAGCCCACGTCGCGCCAGTATCCCCCGGCTCCGGAGCCTCCGTCCGGGAGCCGATAGACCGAGAGCGCGTCCTCGGCGAGGGCGATGGGAAGGATGTCATGCCCGAAATCATGCAGCGTCGACGGGCGCGCCGGCTCGAGCCGCAGCGCCGCCTTCAGCCAGATCCAGTCGAAGACGTAGATCCCGGTCGAGGCGAGCGCACGGTCGCGCTCGCCGGTCATGGGCGTGGGGTGCGCCGGCTTCTCGGCAAACCCGAGCAGCTCTCCATCCGCGCCGAGATCGAAGATCCCGAAGTCGGAAGCCTGCGTCAGGGGAACCGCCGTGGCGGCAACCGTGACCGGTCGGGACTGCGAGCGGTGGTGGTCGAGCAGCGTTTCGAGGTCGATGTCGACCACGTGGTCACCGGCCAGCACCATGATCTCTCGCGGCGCGTAGGCATCGATCGCCGTCGCGTTGCAGCGCACCGCATCGGCGGTGCCGCGATAGCCATAGGGGCTCAGGAATTCGCCGTCGCGGATCGTGATGCCCTTCTCGAAACTGTGGGCCCAGTGCCGATTGAGATGCCGACAAAGATCATTGGGGCGGTACTGCGTCGCGACAAACAGGTTCTCGAACCGGGCCGTCGCGGCAGCGGCCAGGATGAAGTCGACGATGCGCCCCTCTCCCGAGCCGAAGCTCAGCGCAGGCTTGCATTGCAGGTTCGTAAGCTCGTGCAGTCGAGACCCGCGCCCTCCTGCCAGAAGAAAAGGCAGGCACCGCGACGTCCTCGAGACGTTATGGGGAATGTTCATCGATCATGGCCTTGTCAGGAAACCAAAATTCCAGGCGGAAGATGCGTCGAACATCTTGTCGCGATGGCGGAGCTTGTGATCTGGCCGGCCGGACGATCCGCACGCACAACGGCCGGGACCGCCGCTTGTTCCGAAAATAGTGCCGTCTCCATGTCGAATTCCGCCGGCAATATATCTGCGTTTTCAGATGCTTCTTGCACTTCGGCGTCCGCCGGCGACCCTTTTGCGTGTGCCGAATGACGGATTGTCGGCCCCGCTCCACTCCATGATTAGCGGGAGGTATGAGAGCTTGGCGGGAGGCGTGCGAGCAGTCGGATCCCGAGACGCGGCTGCCGCTCCCCTTGAAGGTTCGGCGCTCAGCTGGGCTCCACCCCGTTTCCGAAAGCCTGCTCCATTCGATGGCGGTCACGCGCGATGGCGGTCGCGCTCCTGCACGGAGCGGGCTTCTCGATCCCCCCTCATGCGATCGCCGAACAGCACCTGTCCCGAGCCGCCTGTGACGTGTCCTGCCGATCTCACACAGCGGGTCCGGCATCCTTGTGACGAGCTCAGGACTGCTCGGGCAATGCCAGCCACGTGGTGTGGAAGCAGCGGACGGAGCGTGCCGAGGAACACAACATTGGAGAAAGACGTTCACCTCGGTAACATCCAGAGGCAGGTGAAACCGTCGTGCTGACCGAAATCATCAACGAGTTCAACAGTACCTTCTCAGTTGTTCCGGCGCCCGCTGCCTTGGCACGCCTCTTGGCCGCGATCGTCTTGGCAGGCCTGATAGGCCTCGAACGTGAGCGCCGGGAGAAGCCCGCGGGTCTGAGAACTCACATCCTTGTTTCGGTTGCAGCCTGCCTATTTGTCATACTTGGCCTCGAACTCGCAGCTATGGACTTCGGAGGCGCGTCGGAGCAGCGGAACGACCCCCTTCGCATGATCGAGGCCGTGACCGCTGGCGTCGCATTTCTCGCTGCTGGTCTGATATTCACGTCAGGCGGACGGGTTCGCAACATCACGACGGGCACATCCCTCTGGCTTGCAGGAGCGATTGGGCTGGGATGCGGTGCCGGGCAAATGCCCCTGGCGGCCATGACGACCGCCATAGTCCTTGTGGTCCTGATCGTGCTGCGGTTGCTCGAGAGAAGGCTCGGATGGGGGGAAGGCGACGACTGAACAGAGCTCGACCCTCGTGCGCGGGACGGCAACTCGAGACTGGCTGCGCAGACCGCACTGGTCCGAGGTTTGTCGCGGGCAATCCTCCAACCCGGTCAGCAGTCCCTTCGGCCCGAGATCCTCCGCCAGAGCTCTGTTTTCGGCGGATTGCGCGGTGTCGGTCCGGATGTCAGGTCGAATGCCGGTTCGGCCCCTCTATGATTGGCCACCATGGGGGCAGGACACTGCCCTCACCCGCTCTGCAGGTCCCCGACCGCCACTTTCACCGCTTCCGCCATGTAGTCGACGAAGAGCCTGATCTTCGGATCCTGCAATTTGCGGTGCGGGAAGAGACAGCCGAAGGTCGCGGGCAGCGGCGGTGTCTGCGGCAGCACCTCGACGAGAGCGCCGCTGCGCAGGTGCTGCGCCACTTCTAGCCGTGGACGGTTGGCGATGCCGTGACCATCCAGCGCCCACCTTGTCAGCACGTCGCCGTCGTCGGCGTCGAAGCGCCCCGCCACCTCGAGCCGCCGCAACCCGTTCTCGGTCCGCAGTTGCCAGAAGTACTCGGGCGAGCGCGGATAGCGCAGCAGCAGGCAATTGTGTTTCCCGCCAAGCAGATCCTCGGGCGACGCCGGGGTGCCGTGACGTTCGAGGTAGCCCGGCGCGGCGCAGAGCACCCCCGGGCAGTCGCAGATGTGGCGCAGCTTCAGGTTGGAATCCCTCGGAACGCCAAGGAAGAACGCCACGTCGAGCCGCTCTCCCATCATGTCCACCAGCCGGTCCGACAGGCGCATCTGGACCTGCACCTCCGGGTATCTTTCGGTGAACTCGGGCACCAGCGGCGCGATGATCCGCCGCCCGATCCCCAGCGGCGCCGTGACCCGCAGCGCGCCGCGCGGTGTCTCGGAGAAGTTCGCCACGACCGCCTCGGCCTCGTCGAGCGAGGCGAGCACCGCCTTGGCCTGCTCGTAGAACACCCCCCCGACCTCGGTCGGGGTGATCGAGCGCGTGGTGCGGTTGAAGAGGCGCACCCCAAGCCGGCTTTCCAGTTCCTTGATCCGCTTGCTGGCCACCGCGGGCGTCAGCCGCAGGTCGCGCCCGCCCGAGGTGATGCTGCCGAGTTCGACCACCCGGACAAAAACCCGCAGGCATTCAACGTATTGCATCGCGCCTCTCCTCTCGGGCCCTCGGGCCTGCCCCGGAATAGCACGCGGCGCGACAGATTATTATCAACAATCCGTATAAAGTCCTTGGCGAAACGGCGCGTATTCATTGAGAGTGCCTTCCGCTAGCGTCCCCTCCGATCACCCAGCCACATGCTCAGCCACGGAGGGATGCATGACGCACCGGAGCGAGATCCGCTTTCTGCTCAACGGACGGACGGTGAACCTGCCCACGGTTCCCGCCACGCAGACCCTGCTCGACTTCCTGCGGCTCGACCGCCGCCTCACCGGCACCAAGGAGGGCTGCGCCGAGGGCGACTGCGGCGCCTGCACCGTGCTCGTGGGCCGCCTGCACGCCGGGACACTGCGCTATGAGGCGGTCAACGCCTGCATCCGCTTCGTGGCCTCGCTCGATGGCTGCCACGTGGTGACGGTCGAGCACCTGTCCGGCCCGGATGGCGCGCTGCACCCGGTGCAGCGGGCGATGGTCGAACACCACGGCGCGCAATGCGGCTTCTGCACGCCGGGCATCGTGATGTCGCTCTACGCGCTCTGGATGCAGACACCCGAACCAACCGAAACGCAGGTGGAAACCGCGCTGCAGGGCAACCTCTGCCGGTGCACCGGCTACGCCCCGATCATACGTGCCGCCGTCGCGGTCGGCCAGTACGGCACCCCGGAGGCAGACCACCTGACGCTGGAGCGCGACCGCATCACCGCCGCGCTTCTGGCGCTGAAGGACGCGCGCCGGGTCGAGACCGGCCCCGAGGACAACCGCGCCATCCTTCCCGCCGATCTCGATGATTTCGCCGCCGCCTATGCCGAGCACCCGCAGGCGACGGTGATCGCCGGCGCCACCGACGTCGGGCTCTGGGTGACCAAGTTCCTGCGCCCGATCTCGCCCGCCATTTTCATCGCGCACCTGGCCGAGCTGAAGGCGATCGAGGTCAGCCCCGGGGCCATCACCCTCGGCGCCGGTGTCAGCTATTCCGAGCTCAAGCCGCTGATCACGCAGCACCTGCCGCACCTTGCCGAATACTGGGACCGCATCGCCGGCTGGCAGGTGCGCAACATGGGCACCATCGGCGGCAATATCGCCAATGGCTCGCCCATCGGTGACACGCCGCCGGTGCTGATCGCGCTCGGCGCCGAGGTCACCCTGCGCCATGGCAATTCGCGCCGGAGCCTGCCGCTGGAGGCGTTCTTCGTCGACTACGGCAAGCAGGACCGCCGCCCCGGCGAGTTCGTCGAGAGCATCCGCATTCCCCTGCCCTCCTCCGCAACCCGCTGCGCCGCCGCCGGGATCAGCGTCACCGTCGAGGCCGGGATCATCCGAAGCGCCCGCATCGCACTCGGCGGCATGGCCGCCACCCCGAAACGCGCCGCAGCGGCCGAGGCCGCGCTGCTGGGCCAGCCGTGGAGCGAGGCCAGCTTCGCCGCCGCCGCCCGCGCCATGTCCGGGGACTTCGCCCCGCTCAGCGACTGGCGGGCCAGCGCCGAGTACCGGATGCGCGTCGCGCAGAACCTGCTGCGGCGGTTCTTTCTCGAACAGGATGGCGCGCCCGTCCGCCTGAGCGCCTGAAGGAGCAGAGACATGAAACACCAGTCCAACATCCGCGGCGCCGTCCACGAGGACCGCCAGCACGACAGCGCGATCAAGCACGTCCGCGGCCTTGCCGAGTATACCGACGACATCGCCGAGCCGGCCGGCACGCTGCACGCCTATCTCGGCGTGTCCTCCGTCGCCCACGCCACGCTGAAGGGCATCGACCTTTCCGCCGTCCGCGCTGCACCCGGCGTGATCGATGTGCTGACCGCCGCCGACATCCCCGGCCACAACGACATCAGCCCCACCGGGCGCGGCGATGAGCCGGTCTTCCCGACCGAGAAGATCGAGTTCCACGGCCAGCCGCTCTTTGCCGTGATTGCCGAGACACGCGACGCCGCCCGCCGCGCTGCCGCGCTCGCCAAGGTGGAGGCCGACGTGCTTCCGCATGCGCTGGACCCGATCGCGGCGCAGGCGGCGGGCTATCCGCTCGTGACCGACCCGCTGAAGCTGGAGCGCGGCGAGGTCGGGACCGAGATGGCCTCGGCACCGCACCGGCTTCAGGGGCGGCTCGTCGTCGGCGGGCAGGATCACATGTATCTCGAGGGGCAGATCGCCTTTGCCCTGCCCGGCGAGGACGAGGACGTGATCGTGCATTGCTCGACCCAGCACCCGAGCGAGGCGCAGCACATGGTGGCGCATGTCCTTGGCGTGCCCTCGAACGCCGTCGTGGTGAACGTGCGGCGCATGGGCGGCGGCTTCGGCGGCAAGGAAAGCCAGATGAACCTCTTTGCCGTGGTCGCAGCCATGGCCGCGAAGCGTCTGAACCGCCCGGTGAAGATCCGCCCCGACCGCGACCAGGACATGACCGCCACGGGCAAGCGCCACGACTTCGTCATCGACTACGACGTGGGTTTCGACGGCGCCGGCCGCATTCGCGCGGTCGACGGCAGCTTCGCGGCGCGCTGCGGCTGGTCCTCGGACCTGTCGGGGCCGGTCACCGACCGCGCGCTGTTCCATGCCGACAACGCCTATTTCTACCCGCATGTCCGGCTGCAGAGCCGCCCGTTGAAGACCAACACCGTCTCGAATACCGCCTTCCGCGGCTTCGGCGGACCGCAGGGCGTGGTCGCCGCCGAGCGGATGATCGAGGAGATCGCCTATGCCCTCGGCAAGGACCCTCTGGAGGTGCGTAAGGCCAACTTCTACGGCAATGCGGAGGATGGCCGGAACCTGACCCCTTACCATCAGGAGGTCACCGACAACATCATCGGCCGCGTCGTATCGGAACTGGAGGAAAGCTGCGGCTACCAGCAGCGCCGCCGCGACATCCTCGCGTTCAACGCAGAGGGCGGCGTGCTGCGCAAGGGCATCGCGCTCACGCCGGTGAAATTCGGCATCTCTTTCACCGCCACGCACTACAACCAGGCGGGCGCGCTGATCCACGTCTACTCGGACGGATCCGTGCATCTCAACCACGGCGGCACGGAGATGGGCCAGGGGCTCAACACCAAGGTGGCGCAGGTTGTGGCCGACGCGTTCCAGATCGACTTCGAGCGCATCAAGATCACCCGAACCACTACCGAGAAAGTGCCCAACACCTCGGCCACCGCCGCCTCGTCGGGCTCGGACCTCAATGGCATGGCCGCGCGCGACGCCGCCGAGCAGATCAAGACGCGGCTGGTGGCGTTCGCCGCCGGGCACTGGGGTGTGAGGCCTGAAGAGGTGCGCTTTGTGCCGGGCCATGTGCAGGTGGGCGCGCAGCTGCTGCCGTGGGAGCAGGTGATCAGGGCCGCCTACATGGCCCGGGTGCATCTGTCGGCGGCGGGTTTTTACAAGACGCCGGACATCCACTGGGACCGCGCCGCGGGCAAGGGCCGGCCGTTCTACTACTACGCCTACGGCGCCTCCTGCTCGGAGGTCACCATCGACACGCTGACCGGCGAATACCGCGTGGAGCGCACCGATATCCTGCACGACGTCGGGCGCTCGCTGAACCCGGTGCTCGACCGCGGGCAGGTCGAGGGCGCCTTCGTGCAGGGCATGGGCTGGCTCACCACCGAGGAGCTGTGGTGGGACCAGAAGGGTGCGCTGCGCACCCATGCCCCCTCGACCTACAAGATCCCCCTCGCCTCGGACCGCCCGCGCGTGTTCAACGTGCGCCTTGCCGAATGGTCCGAGAACCGCGAGCGCACGATCAAGCGCAGCAAGGCCGTGGGCGAGCCGCCCTTCATGCTGGGCATCTCGGTCTTCGAGGCGCTGTCGATGGCCGTGGCCAGCGTCGCCGATTACCGCGAATGCCCCCGGCTCGACGCCCCCGCCACGCCCGAGCGTGTTCTGCTGGCGGTCGAGCGGCTGGCGGGCCGGGCGGCATGATCGCGCTCGACCGCCTGCTGAGCGGCCCCGGTCCGGTGGCGCGGCTCCGGCTGCGCCGGGTGCGCGGCTCCTCGCCGCGCGAGGCCGGCTGCGAGATGTATGTCTCGGAGCGCACGCTCCATGGCACCATCGGCGGCGGCCAGCTCGAACACCGGGCAATCGCCGCCGCGCGGGCCCTGCTGGCCCGCGGCGATCTGGCCGAGACGCTGGACCTGCCGCTCGGCCCCGAGATCGGGCAATGCTGCGGCGGGCGGGTCGAGATCGCGCTCAGCCGCATGGGCGCGCAGGACCGGCAGGCGGCGCTGGCGCGGGCGGCGGAGGCGGCTGCCGCGCAGCCGATGGTGCAGATCCACGGCGCGGGCCATGTCGGCCGGGCACTGGCGGATCTGCTGCAGCACCTTCCGGTGCGTTGCGTTCTGGTCGACAGCCGCGCCGCGGAGCTGGCGCTCTGCGCCGCCCGGGTCGAGACACGGCTCACCCCGCTGCCCGAACTCGAGATCGCCACGGCCCCGCCGGACAGCGCCTTCATCGTGCTGACCCATGACCATGCGCTCGACTTTCTCTGCGCCGCGGCGGCGCTGCAGCGGAGCGATGCGCGCTATGTCGGGCTGATCGGCTCGGCCACCAAGCGCGAAAAGTTCCGCCGCTTCGCCCGCGACCAGTGCGACGGGCTCGAAACCCACGCCCTGACCTGCCCGATCGGCGCGCAGGGCAGCCGCGACAAGCGCCCCGAGGTGATCGCCGCCTTCGTCGTCGCCGAGGTGATGGCCACCCTCACCCACGCGCAGGGCGCGGCGCAGCCCGTGGCCTTCGCCGCCGAGTAACCCCCGCGGCCGCCCGAAGAGGAGCGGGCGCCGCGGGACAACCGCACGCAACCCGAGGAGATCCCACATGCGGGAAGGGAGCTACACCTACAAGCTGTTCTCACGCAGCGATTTCAGTGCCTTCTGGGCACTGTTCACCGACAACCTGATCAATCTGATGGTGCTGGCAGGCGTCTGCCAGTTCGTATTCGGCATGCCCGCGGAGATCGTCTACGGCCGCATCCTGCCCGGTGCCGCGGTGGCGATCCTGTCGGGTGTCGCGGCCTATGTGGTGCTGGCGAAACGCGCCGCCGCCCGGCACGGGCGTGACGTCACGGCACTGCCCTACGGCATCTCGACGCCGGTGATGTTCGTCTATCTGTTCGGGGTCATCGGGCCGATCTACTGGGCCACCAACGATCCCATGCTCGCCTGGCAGGTCGGCATCGGCGCCGGCTTCATGGGCGGGCTCGTCGGGCCGTGGCTGAAGCGGGTCACGCCGCGCGCCGGCATGCTTGGCACACTTTGCGGCATCGCGCTGGTGTTCATCGGCACCGTGCCGCTGGCGACGGTCTTCGAGCAACCCTATATCGGCTTTGCCTCGATGATCATCATCCTCTGGGGTCTCGTCGGGCGATTCCGCCTGCCGTTCAACATCCCCGCAGGCCTGCTCGCGCTGATCGTCGGCACCTTGGTGGCATTCAGCATCGGCGAGGCGCGGATCAGCCTCGAGGGCACCGGATTTTACCCGCCGCTGCCCTACGTCGGCGACCTGATCGCCGGGATCCGGCACCTCTTTGCCAACCCCGAGCTCTTCCTCGTGCTGGTGCCGGTGCAGATCTACAACTTCATCGAGACGATGAACAACGTCGAGAGCGCCGAAAGCGCCGGCGACCACTACCCGGTCGGCGTGTGCCAGATCACCGACGGGCTCGGCACGATGATCGGCGCGGTCTTCGGCTCGCCCTTCCCGACCACCGCCTATATCGGCCACCCGGCCTACAAGCGCATGGGGGCACATGCGGGCTACATCATCGGCGTCGGGCTGGTGATCCCGGCCGCCGCCTTCCTCGGGCTGCTGGCCTTCCTGAACAACCTGATCCCCGAGGCCGCCGCGGCGCCGGTGCTGGTCTTCGTGGCGCTGAGCCTGATCACCAACACCGCGCATTGCGTCCGCACCGAACACATGGCGGCCGTGACCATCGCGATGATGCCGCACGTCTCGTCCTTTCTGATGATCAAGTGGGGGGCGCTGATGGGTGCTCTGCAGGCGACCGGCGTGGAGGGCCTGCCGCAGCTCGGAGACGAGGCGCTGACGGCGGCCCTGCTGCAGCAGGGCGCGCATTTCGCCGGCCACCAGTCGCTGAGCCAGGGTGCGATCCTGACAGGGCTGATCTGGGGCGCCATCGTCGCCAGCGTGATCGACGGGCGGTTCCGCAACGCCGGCGGCTTCGCGCTGGCCGCGGCGCTGATGTCGCTGGTAGGGATCATCCACGGCGCCAGCCTGCATTGGCCGCAGCTCGGCCCGGTCTCGGCCGGATACCTGATCGCCGCCGCGTTCCTTTACATCTACCCGCTGTTCCATCGCGAGGGCGCGGCGCAGAACCAGAACGTGGTGCTCGAGGAGCCGCCTGCCACGCCCGCGGAGTGAACCGGGCAGAGCCATCCGCACACGCCCCCCTCCCCCTGCCTGCCGAAAGGTGATCCCTTGAAGACCGACCAAGTGCTGATGCGCGGACGCATCCTGAGTTTCACCGCCGAGCCGCAGGGCCCCGAGGACCATGCCGCCTACAGCTACATCGAGGATGGCGCGATCCTGATCGGCGGCGGGCTGATCCGCGCCACCGGCAGCTACGACAAGCTTGCGCGACAGGCACCGGCGGTGCCGGTGGTCGACCACCGCCCGCACCTGCTGATGCCCGGTTTCATCGACACCCACATCCACTACCCGCAGGTGCAGGTCATCGCGTCGTGGGGCGCCCAGCTTCTGGACTGGCTGAACGCCTACACCTTCCCCGAAGAGACCCGCTTTGCCGATCCGGCCCATGCCGAAATGATGGCCGACTGGCTGCTCGGCCAGCTCTGCGCCCATGGCACCACCACCGCCGTCGCCTATGCGTCCGTACACGAGGCCTCGGCCGAAGCGCTCTTTGCCGCCGCCGCGCGCCGTGACATGCGGATGATCACCGGCAAGGTGATGATGGACCGCAACGCCCCCGAGGCGCTGCGCGACACGCCGCAGTCGGGCTATGACGCCAGCAAACGGCTGATCGCGCGCTGGCACGGCAAGGGCCGCGCGGGCTATGCCATCACCCCGCGCTTCGCCATCACCTCGACGCCCGAGCAGCTGGAGGCGGCGGGTGCGCTCGCGGCCGAGCATCCGGGGTGCCACGTGCAGACCCACCTCTCGGAGAACCGCGACGAGATCGCCTATACCCTCAGCCTCTACCCCGACGCCCCCGACTACCTCGGGGTCTACGAGCGCTACGGGCTGCTCGGGCCCAAGGCACTGCTCGGCCATTCGATCCACCTCACGCCGCGCGAGATCGACCTGCTGGCCGAGACCGGCGCGAAGCCGGTGTTCTGCCCGACCTCGAACCTCTTCCTCGGCAGCGGGCTCTTCGACGACGCCGGGCTGCGGGCGCGCGGGATCTGCAACGCCATCGCCACCGATGTCGGCGCGGGCACCAGCTACTCGATGCTGCAGACCCTGAACGAGGCCTACAAGGTGCTGCAGCTGCAGGGCCAGAAGCTGCACCCGCTGCGCGCCTTCCACTGGATCACCCGCGGCAATGCGCTGGCGCTGGGACTCGAGGACAGGATCGGCACGCTCGAGCCGGGGACCGAGGCCGACATCGTCGTGCTCGACTCCTCGGCGACCGAGCCGATGGCGCTGCGCATGCGGCGCGCCGGAACCCTGAGCGAGGAGCTTTTCGTGCTACAGATGCTGGGGGACGACCGCGCGGTGGCCGAGACCTATGTCTCGGGCGTGCCGCAAAAGCGCCGGGCAGCCCACGTCCGCCAGCCGGAACTGCAGCCGGCCTGAGCCCTGCGCCTCCCTGCCCGCCGGGCCAAGTGGCCGGGAGAGGACAAGGTGCTGTTCCGCGATATCGGGAAATCCATCGCGATTATCATTTTTTTCCGAAAGGACCTTTCGTCCCGGGCCCGGTCGCCCGCGCATCGCACAGCGCCCATACTCTCGTCAAATTCCTTCGCCTCGGAGCCCAGACCATGACTGCCCCCAAGACCAGCTACTACGCCCCCGAAGGCGGCCACCCGCCGCAGAGCCAGTTGCTGACCGACCGCGCGGTGTTCACCGACGCCTACGCGGTGATCCCCAAGGGCACGATGCGCGACATCGTGACCAGCTTCCTGCCGTTCTGGGAGCGCACCCGGCTCTGGGTGCTGTCGCGCCCGCTCAGCGGATTTGCCGAGACCTTCTCGCAATACATCATGGAGGTGCAGCCGGGCGGCGGTTCGGACCACCCCGAGACCGACGCAGGCGCCGAAGGCGTGCTGTTCGTCGTCGACGGCGAAGCCACGCTCACCGTCGAGGGCGAGACCCACGTTCTGCGCGAGGGCGGCTATGCCTTCCTGCCGCCCGCCACGCTCTGGGCGCTGCGCAACACCGGCAGCAAGGCGCTGCGCTTCCACTGGATCCGAAAGGCCTACGAGGCGGTGCCCGGCCTGCCCCATCCAGAGGTGATCATCGCCAACGAGCAGGACATCGCCCCCACCACGATGCCCGGCACCGACGGCAAATGGGCGACCACCCGCTTTGTCGATCCAAATGACCTGCGCCACGACATGCACGTCACCGTGGTGACCTTCGAGCCCGGCGCGGTGATCCCCTTCGCCGAGACGCATGTGATGGAACACGGGCTCTACGTGCTCGAAGGCAAGGCGGTTTATCGGCTCAACCAGGACTGGGTCGAAGTCGAGGCCGGCGATTACATGTGGCTGCGCGCCTTCTGCCCGCAGGCCTGCTACGCCGGCGGGCCCGGCCGCTTCCGCTACCTGCTCTACAAGGACGTGAACCGGCACATGGCG
>NZ_JAATOS010000261.1:0-5780 GCF_011806505.1 Salipiger sp. HF18
CGGACTGGTTCTGGCCCTGGGTCTTGCGGCAGGCCCCCTGGCCGCGCAGGACGCCGCGAAGGAAGCGCAGTGCAACAAGAGCGCCGCCGTGGTGATGGAGGCCGTCGCCGCCCGCAAGGCCGGTGCGCCCAAGGAACAGGCGCGCCGGATGCTGCGCGAAAAGCTCGACCACACCGCCGGCGACATGCTCTCGGACTGGATCTACGACCTGCCCGAGGACCAGCTCACCGATGCGCTGGGCACCGCCTGGAAGGCGCAGTGCCTCGCTGCCAAGTGACGGCGTGACCGACATGGCGGGACCGCCCTCCGGGGGCGGTCCCGACCGCCGGCGCCGCGCAGCGCCTTTGCAGAGTTCGCAAGAGACCTTCTGGACTCGGGGCGCGGCCTCGCGGATATTTGGCGCATGAGTCTGCCCCCCGGTTTCCTCGACGAACTGCGCAACCGCACGAGCCTGTCACAGGTCGTGGGGCGCAAGGTCATTTGGGACAATCGCAAGTCCAACCAGGCCAAGGGCGACATGTGGGCGCCGTGCCCGTTCCACCAGGAAAAGTCGGCCTCGTTCCACGTCGATGACCGCAAGGGATTCTACTACTGCTTCGGCTGCCAGGCGAAGGGCGACGCCATCTCCTTCATCCGCGAGAGCGAGAACGTCGAGTTCATGGAGGCGGTCGAGATCCTCGCCCGCGAGGCCGGGATGCCGATGCCCGCCCGCGATCCGCAGGCGGCGAAGCAGGCCGACCGGCGCAGCCAGCTCTCCGAGGTGATGGAGCAGGCGGTGCGCTGGTTCCGGATGCAGCTGCGCAGCGGCGGCGCCACGGCGGCGCGCGCCTATCTCGACCGGCGCGGGCTCGACGAGTCGGTGCGCGACCGCTTCGAGCTCGGCTTCGCGCCCGAGGGCTGGCAGAACCTCTGGGATCACCTGCGCGGGCAGGGCGTGGCCGAGGAGCTGATCTTGGGCGCCGGGCTCGCCAAGCCGTCGGACCGGGGCCGGGCGCCCTATGACGTCTTCCGCAACCGCATCATGTTCCCGATCCGAGACGGGCGGGGCCGGGCCATCGCCTTTGGCGGCCGCGCCATGGATCCCAAAGACAACGCGAAATACCTGAACTCGCCCGAGACCGAGCTCTTCGACAAGGGCCGCAACCTCTACAACCACGCGCCGGCGCGCGAAGCAGCGGGCAAGGGCCAGCCGCTGATCGTGGCCGAGGGATACATGGATGTCATCGCGCTTTCCGAGGCCGGGTTCGGCGCCTCGGTGGCGCCGCTCGGCACCGCGGTGACCGAGACCCAGCTGCAGCTGCTGTGGCGGATCTCGGACGAGCCCATCGTGGCGCTCGACGGCGACAAAGCGGGCCTGCGCGCCGCCTACCGCGTCATCGACCTTGCGCTGCCGCTTCTGCAGGCGGGCAAGTCGCTGCGTTTCGCGCTGATGCCCGAGGGCAAGGACCCCGACGACCTGCTGCGCGCCGAGGGGCCCGCCGCCGTGGCGCGGGTGCTCGAGCAGGCGATGCCGATGGTGCAGCTGCTCTGGCGGCGCGAGACCGAGGGCAAATCCTTTGACAGCCCCGAACGCAAGGCGGCGCTGGATGCGCGGCTGCGCGAGGTGATCAAGACCGTGCAGGATCAGGGCCTGCGGCGCCACTACGGCGACGAGATCAAGGACCTGCGCTGGCAGCTCTTCCGCGCGCAGCGCCAGCCCCGCGGCGGCGGCGGCAAGGGCGCGGCGAAGCGGGCGTGGAACGCACCGGCGCCGCCAAGCGCCAGCGTGCGCTCTTCGCTGCTGGTGTCGGTGGGCGAGGCGGGCGAGACCCGGCTGCGCGAGGCGGTGATCCTCGCGGGGCTGCTGTCCTATCCGTCGTTCCTCACCGAGTTCGAGCACCGGATCGAGGCGATGGCCTGCGCCGACGCGGACCACGCCATGCTGCGCAACGCGCTGCTGCGCTGCATGGATGCAGAGCCCGAGCGTGTCCGGGACATGGTCGCCGACGCCATAGGCCCCGAAGCCCTTGAATCTTTTCTCGCAGCGCGCCATCTGATGATCGTGCCGTGCCTGCGCCGCCAGGATCCCGAATTTGCCCGCATGACCATCATCGACTACCTCGACCGGATCGAGGCCGCGGCCGGACGCAGTCTTGAAATCCACGAGGCGGAGGCCGATATGCATGAATTGGCCGACGAGGTGGTGACCGAACGGCTGAAGCTGGCAAACGAGACATACGACAGGGTGCAACGCGGAAGCGCCGAGGACAGAACTGAGTTCCATATCGCCCCCAATGGCGTGGAGCTCGACAAGGAGGAGATGGAGCGTGCCGCGGCGCTCATGCAACAGATTCGCTTTTCCAAGCACGGGAACTAGCTGTGCATTTACGGGAAACTGGAGAAAACAGGTGGCAACGGGTGGCCGAATCAGTTGATTCCCCCCATGATTCGCGGCAACGAATCACAACACCCGCGCGACCGCCGGCCCTCTGGGCCGCCTCCCTCTGACGGAGCATTTCATGGCAGCCAAAGACAACGACGACGCCAAGCCCGACTCTCAGGACGATGGCCACAGCCTCGACATGAGCCAGGCGGCGGTCAAGAAGATGATCGCCGAGGCGCGCGAGCGTGGCTACATCACCTACGACCAGCTCAACCAGGTCCTCCCGCCCGATCAGGTCTCGTCCGACCAGATCGAGGACGTGATGTCGATGCTCTCGGAAATGGGCATCCAGGTCACCGAGGATGACGAAGAGGGCGAGTCCGACGACGACAAGGACAACAAGGGCTCGACCGAACTGGTCGACGCCTCGCGTGGTCGTGACGTCGCGCTCTCTTCGGGGCAGAACGAGAAGCTTGATCGCACCGACGACCCGGTGCGCATGTACCTGCGCGAGATGGGCTCGGTCGAGCTGCTCTCGCGCGAGGGCGAGATCGCCATCGCCAAGCGCATCGAGGCCGGCCGCAACACGATGATCGCTGGCCTCTGCGAGAGCCCGCTGACCTTCCAGGCCATCACCATCTGGCACCAGGAACTTCTCGAGGAAGAGATTCTGCTGCGCGACGTGATCGACCTCGAGACGACCTTCGGCAACCAGATGGACGAGGAGGGCGACCTCGAGGGCACCGTGGTCGACACCGGCTCCGGCTCCGTCTCCGAGAAGCCGCGCCGCGACGAGCCCGAGCTCGATGCCGACGGCAACCCGATCGCCCGCGAGGACGACGAGGACGACGACGAGCAGGCCAACATGTCGCTCGCCGCGATGGAAACCGCGCTGAAGCCGCGCGTGCTCGAGACGCTCGAGAGGATCTCGCGCGACTACGAGGAACTGGCAGAGATGCAGGACGCCCGGATCAGCGCGACGCTGAACGAGGACGGCTCCTTCTCGCAGAGCGACGAGGCGCTCTACCAGAAGCTCCGCTCGGAGATCGTCGAACTGGTGAACGGCCTGCACCTGCACAACAACCGTATCGAGGCGCTGATCGACCAGCTCTACGGCATCAACCGCCGCATCATGTCGATCGACTCGAGCATGGTGAAGCTCGCCGACCAGGCCCGCATCAACCGCCGCGAGTTCGTGGACGAGTATCGTGGCAACGAGCTCGATCCGAACTGGATGGAGCGGATGAACGAGAAGTCCGGCCGCGGCTGGCAGATGTTCATCGAGCGCTTCAGCGACAAGGTCGAAGAGCTGCGCGCCGACATGGCGCAGGTCGGCCAGTACGTCGGTCTCGACATCTCGGAATTCCGCCGCATCGTGAACCAGGTGCAGAAGGGCGAGAAGGAAGCGCGGCAGGCCAAGAAGGAAATGGTCGAGGCCAACCTGCGTCTCGTGATCTCCATCGCCAAGAAGTACACCAACCGCGGCCTGCAGTTCCTGGATCTCATCCAGGAAGGCAACATCGGCCTGATGAAGGCGGTCGACAAGTTCGAATACCGCCGCGGCTACAAGTTCTCGACCTACGCCACGTGGTGGATCCGTCAGGCGATCACCCGGTCCATCGCGGACCAGGCCCGCACCATCCGGATCCCGGTCCACATGATCGAGACCATCAACAAGCTGGTCCGCACCGGTCGCCAGATGCTGCACGAGATCGGCCGCGAGCCGACGCCGGAAGAGCTGGCAGAAAAACTTCAGATGCCGCTCGAGAAGGTCCGCAAGGTGATGAAGATCGCCAAGGAGCCGATCTCGCTCGAGACGCCCATCGGCGACGAGGAAGACAGCCAGCTCGGCGACTTCATCGAGGACAAGAACGCGATCCTGCCGCTGGATTCCGCCATTCAGGAGAACCTGAAGGAAACCACGACCCGCGTTCTGTCGTCGCTCACCCCGCGCGAGGAGCGGGTTCTGCGGATGCGTTTCGGCATCGGTATGAACACCGACCACACGCTGGAAGAGGTTGGCCAGCAGTTCTCGGTGACGCGCGAGCGGATCCGTCAGATCGAGGCCAAGGCGCTTCGCAAGCTCAAGCACCCGTCGCGGTCGCGCAAGCTGCGCAGCTTCCTGGACCAGTAAGCCATGTCGTTCCTGAAGCGTCTCTTCGGTGGTGGCGGCGGTGCCGCCGCCGACACGGGCCCCAAGGCCGATCCGGTCGAGTACAAGGGCTTCCTGATCACGCCCGATCCGATCTCGGCCGACGGCCAGTACCGGATCTCGGCGCATATCGAGGCCGAGATCGACGGCGAGACCAAGACCCACCACCTGATCCGCGCCGACGTCATGCGCGAGCGGGACGATGCGGTCGAGGCCTCGCTGCGCAAGGCCCGCCAGATGATCGACGAACAGGGCGCGCGGCTCTTCGGCTGAGCCCGACCGCCATGATGCGATCAGTGGCCGTGCCGCTCCCGTCCGGGAGCGGCTTTTTCTTTGCCACCGTCGGTGCCGGCATGGCCGCCCATGGGCGGGGAATGCCGGACTATGCCGGGCGTCCCGGCCTGGGCATCCTCGGGACAGTCCCCGGAGGAACGGTCATACGGATCATCCTGACCATCGTCGCCATCGCGCTCGGTTTCCTTTCCACCGCGCTGCGGGCGCAGCCGGTGGACCAGGCCTATGTCTCGTCCGAGGGCCACGAATACGCGCTGACCTGCAACGCGGACGGCTACGTACTGACCTCGCTGGCGCCGGTCTCGCGGGTCCGGGGGGCGGGGGACCGACACGGAGGTGACGAAGCGCACCGAGGCGCTCTACCTCGGCCAGAGCTGCGACTCCTTCCTCGACGAGGCCGGGACGGGCAGCTGGGGCTGGGCCAACGGCGGCTTCGGGGCCGAGTTCGACACCGGCCTGCGGGTGATGTTCCCGCGACAGGAGCTGGTCTGCGCGCCCGAGCGCCCCTATGTCGGCAATTGCCGCTGGTAACCCGTTCAGGAAGGACCATTCGCCATGAAGCCTCTGCTTGTCTCGCTCTTCATCGGGCTGCCCGCCATGGCGCAGGCCGGCTGTTTCGGCTCGGGCGAGCCGCTCTTTCACTGCACGCTGAACGGCGGCACCAAGGCGCTCGACATCTGCCTTCAGGGCGAGGTCGCACTCTACCGCTTCGGGCCCGCGCAGGGCACCGCCGAGCTGCTGCTGGCCCGCCCGGTGACCGGCGTCGCGATGACGCCGTGGAACGGCATCGGGCGCCACCTGTGGGAGGAGGTGACCTTCCACAACGGCAGTCACGACTACCTCGTGTCCTACTCCGTCGACCGGCTCGCGACGGGCGATGCGCCGGTGACCGAGGGGCGTGTCATCGTGGCCGAGGGCGACAGCGAGGTGGCGGATCTGGCCTGCGACGCGGGCTCGGGGCCCGAGCCGGCT
>NZ_JAATOS010000262.1:0-5780 GCF_011806505.1 Salipiger sp. HF18
TTCTCTTCGGGAATGAGAACGGTCTTGATCCCGCCACGCAGCGCCGCGAGCAGCTTCTCCTTCAGCCCGCCGATGGCGGAAGCGTTGCCGCGCAGGGTGACCTCGCCGGTCATGGCGATGTCCTTGCGCACTGGCAGCCCGGTCAGCCCCGAGCCGATCGCTGTCCCCAGGGCCAGACCCGCCGAGGGTCCGTCCTTGGGCGTCGCGCCATCCGGCACGTGCACGTGGATGTCCCACTTGTCGAAGCGCGGCGGCTTGACCCCGATCTGCGGCGCGATGGAGCGCACGTAGGAGGACGCGGCCTCGATGCTCTCCTTCATCACGTCGCCGAGCTTGCCGGTGGTCTTCATCCGACCCTTGCCCGGCAGACGCAGCGCCTCGATCTGCAGCAGGTCACCGCCCACCGAGGTGTATGCAAGCCCGGTGACGACACCGATCTGGCTTTCTTCCTCGGCCAGGCCGTAGCGGAACTTGCGGACCCCAAGGAAGTCGTCGAGGTTCTCGGAAGTCACGTCGACGTGGTCGGCCTCCTTCTTGACGATCTTGGTAACCGACTTCCGTGCCAGCCGCGCGATCTCGCGCTCGAGGTTCCGCACCCCCGCCTCGCGGGTGTAGTAGCGGATGATGTCGGTGATCGCGCCGTCGCTGACCGAGAACTCGCCCTTCTTGAGACCGTGCGCCTTCACCTCTTTGTCGAGCAGGTGACGCTTGGCGATCTCGAGCTTCTCGTCCTCGGTGTAGCCCGAGAGCGGGATGATCTCCATCCGGTCAAGCAGCGGGCCGGGCATGTTGTAGCTGTTGGACGTGGTCACGAACATCACGTTCGACAGGTCGTATTCCACTTCGAGATAGTGGTCCACGAAGGTCGAGTTCTGTTCGGGGTCCAGCACCTCGAGCATGGCCGAAGCCGGGTCGCCACGGAAGTCCTGACCCATCTTGTCGATCTCGTCGAGAAGGATGAGCGGGTTTGTGGTCTTGGCCTTCTTCAGCGCCTGGATGATCTTGCCCGGCATCGAGCCGATGTAGGTCCGGCGGTGACCGCGGATCTCGGACTCGTCACGCACGCCACCCAGCGAGATGCGGATGAACTCGCGCCCGGTGGCTTTCGCCATCGACTTGCCGAGAGAGGTCTTGCCGACGCCCGGCGGGCCGACGAGGCAGAGGATCGGGCCCTTCAGCTTCTGGCTGCGCGCCTGCACGGCGAGATACTCGACGATCCGCTCCTTGACCTTCTCGAGGCTGTAGTGGTCGTGATCGAGGATCTCCTGGGCCTTGTTCAGGTCCTTCTTGACGCGCGAGCGGGTGCCCCACGGGATCGACAGCATCCAGTCGAGATAGTTGCGCACGACCGTGGCCTCGGCGGACATGGGCGACATGTTCCGCAGCTTCTTGAGCTCGCCCTCGGCCTTTTCCTTCGCCTCTTTCGAGAGCTTGGTCTCGGCAATGCGCGCCTCGAGCTCGGCGACCTCGTTCTGGCCGTCCTCGCCGTCGCCGAGTTCCTTCTGAATGGCCTTCATCTGCTCATTCAGATAATACTCGCGCTGGGTCTT
Source organism: Salipiger sp. HF18 (assembly GCF_011806505.1). Taxonomy (NCBI): domain Bacteria; kingdom Pseudomonadati; phylum Pseudomonadota; class Alphaproteobacteria; order Rhodobacterales; family Roseobacteraceae; genus Salipiger; species Salipiger sp. HF18. Next base: position 1,551 of record NZ_JAATOS010000262.1, read on the forward strand.
CTCCATCTGCGACTTGACGCGGGTCTTGATCTTCTTCTCGACCTGCAGGACCGAAAGCTCGCCCTGCATCAGCCCGTAGACCTTCTCGAGCCGCTCGCTGATCGCGAGGGTCTCCAGAAGCTCCTGCTTCTGCTCGACCTCGATGCCGAGATGACCGGCCACGAGGTCGGCAAGCTTGGCGGGCTCGGTGGTCTCGGAGACCGCCGACAGCGCCTCTTCGGGGATGTTCTTCTTGACCTTGGCGTAGCGCTCGAACTCTTCGCCGACGGTGCGCACCAGCGCCTGGATGGCGGCGGGATCGCCGGGCATCTCGGTGATGTACTCGCAACGCGCCTCGAAGAAGGCCTCGTTCTCGATGTATTCGGTGATGCGCACGCGGCTCTGGCCCTCGACCAGCACCTTCACGGTGCCGTCGGGCAGCTTGAGCAGCTGCAGCACGTTGGCGAGCACGCCGGCACGGTAGATGCCGTCGCTCTCGGGATCATCGACCGCGGGGTCGATCTGGGCGGCAAGCAGGATCTGCTTGTCGTCCGCCATCACCTCCTCCAGTGCCTTCACCGACTTCTCGCGCCCGACGAACAGCGGCACGATCATGTGCGGGAACACCACGATGTCACGCAGCGGAAGCACCGGATAGGAGGAATTGAGGGGCTGTTGCATAAGCATTCCTTCGTCTTGGCAGGACGGACCGGTCCCGGTCTTCCGGCAACCCCCGCCGTCCCCTTTGTCGGAGTCAAAGGTGGGGTCGGGTCCTGTCGAAATCAACCACGCCCTTCTCCGGTCGGATCAGTGTGGCGAAGCGCGTCATTGCGCGCAAGGTGACATTTGCACGAAACCCCGCATGTCCAGCGCAGCTCGCAGCAAGTTTTTGCGCCGCGCGCACCTTGTCTGACGGGTTTGCGTCTGACGGGTTTGCGTCTGACGGGTTTGCGACCATCGGGCCGGACCCGGACCGTGCGTCGGTCGGGCGGATGTTCGTGGGGGATCTTCGGCGCGCGTGATCAGGCGACCCCGCCCGCGCGACGCCGGCCCCGGGTGATGCGCGCGGGGCCGGTCGGCGGCGAGAGACCGAGCAGGGATTGCTCAGCCGTCCTTGCGCTTGTCCTGCGCGGCCTTCATGCGCTCCAGCAGTTCGGACTTGGAAGCCTTGGCCCCCTTGCCCTTGCCAGTGCCCTTGCCCTGAGGCGCTTCCTTGTGGCGGTCGTAACGCGGTGCGTTGGCACCGGAGCGCCCCCCACCCATCTTCGAGTAATCCATGATCCGGCTCCTTGCCGACTGTGCGGACCCTGCTTTACCGCCAAGGACCACACCCGCACAAGCCCGGAGCGTACGCCCTGAACGGCACGGCCCCCTTCGCACGGAAGAGGGCCGGCCTTGGTGGTTCCCGGATCACGCGGCCCGGACGGGCCTGATGATCAGGCCGCCGCGTCTTCCAGCGTCGGGTAGTCGGTGTAGCCCTCGGAGCCGCCGCCGTAGAAGGTGCTCTGGTCGCCGCTGTTGAGCGCGGCACCGCGCTTCAGCCGGTCGACGAGATCCGGGTTCGAGATGAACGGGCGTCCGAAGGCCACCAGATCCACCTTGCCGGACTCCACCGCCTCGATGGCGAGATCGCGGTCATAGCCGTTGTTGCCCATGTAGGGCCCCTCGAAGAGCGCGCGCAGCGCATCGAGGCTCTCGCCTTCCTTGAGCTCGCGCGAACCGCCGGTGGCGCCTTCCACGAGGTGCAGGTACGCGAGCCCGTAGGGGTTCAGCTTCTTCACCACGTATTCGTTCATCGCCTGCGGCTCGTCATCGCTGATGCCGTTGGCGGGTGCGAAGGGCGACAGTCGCAGGCCGGTGCGGTCGGCACCGATCTCGGCAGTCACCGCGTCGAGCACCTCGAACAGAATGCGGGCGCGGTTCTCGATCGAGCCGCCGTAGGCGTCCTCGCGCTTGTTGGCGCCGGTCTTGAGGAACTGGTCGATCAGGTAGCCGTTGGCGCCGTGCACCTCGACCCCGTCGAAGCCCGCCTCGATCGCCAGCGCCGCGGCCTTGCGGTAATCCTCGACCGTGGCCGAGATCTCGTCGACGGTCAGCGCGCGCGGCACCGAGGTCTCCTCGAAGCCCGCCTTGGTGAAGGTCTTGGCGCCGGCACCGATGGCCGAGGGCGCCACGGGCGCCTGCCCGCCGGGCAGCAGCGAGGTGTGCGAGATCCGGCCCACGTGCCAGAGCTGCACGACGATCTTGCCGCCGGCCTCGTGCACCGCATCGGTCACGCGCTTCCAGGCGGCCACCTGCGCCTCGGTGTGGATGCCGGGGGTCTGGATGTAGCCCTTGCCCATCGGCGAGATCTGCGTGGCCTCGGTGATGATGAGCCCGGCGCTGGCGCGCTGGCGGTAGTACTCGACATGCAGGTCGCCGACCTCGCCGGTGTCGTCATCGGCGCGGTTGCGGGTCAGCGGGGCCATGACGATGCGATTCGACAGCTCGATGGCGCCTGCGGTGAACGGGGTGAAGAGTTTTTCGGTCAAGAGAGTCTCCTTCCGTGGTGCGGTCCGGTGGGGAGAGGGGAAGGACCGCAAGACTTGTCGGTCCGAGATAATCCTCTGCCGCGTGGCGGCAACGGCAGAGGCCCCTGCGTGCGCGCACAAGCTGCCCTGCGCTCAAGCACCGGGCAAAGACTGCCTGCGAAATGATCAGAGCGGCCCGATGTCGCCCTCGGCCCGGACGGCGTGGAACTCGGCCTCCCAGGCTGCGAAGCGTCCCTCGGCGATGGCGTCGCGCATGCCCTGCATGATCTCCTGGAAATACTGGAGGTTGTGCCAGGACAGCAGCATCCCCGAGATCATTTCGCCGGCGCGGTAGACGTGGTGCAGGTAGGCGCGGGAATAGCCGGTGCAGGCGGGGCAGCTGCACTGCTCGTCCAGCGGCCGCGGGTCGTCGGAATGGCGGGCGTTCTTGATGTTCACCACGCCGTGACGGGTCCAGGCCTGCCCGGTGCGCCCCGAGCGGGTCGGCAGCACGCAGTCCATCATGTCGATGCCGCGCTTCACCGCGCCCACGATGTCGTCGGGCTTGCCCACGCCCATCAGGTAGCGCGGCTTGTCCTCGGGCAGAAAGCCCGGCGCATAATCGAGGCAGCCGAACATCGCCTCCTGCCCCTCGCCCACCGCGAGCCCGCCCACGGCGTAGCCGTCGAAGTCGATGGCCTTCAGCGCCGCGGCGCTCTCCTCGCGCAGGTCGGGCTCCAGCCCGCCCTGCTGGATGCCGAAGAGCATGTGGCCGGGGCGGTCCCCGAAGGCATCGCGCGAACGCTGCGCCCAACGCATCGAGAGCCGCATGCTCTCCTCGATTCGCGTGCGGTCGGCGGGCAGCGCCGGGCATTCGTCGAAGGCCATGACGATGTCCGAGCCCAGCAGCCTCTGGATCTCCATCGAGCGCTCCGGTGTCAGCATGTGCCTGGAGCCGTCGATATGGCTGCGGAAGCTGACGCCCTCCTCGGTGAGCTTGCGCAGGGCGGCAAGGCTCATCACCTGGAACCCGCCCGAGTCGGTGAGGATCGGCCGCTCCCAGTTCATGAACCTGTGCAGCCCGCCCAGCCGCGCGATGCGCTCGGCGGTCGGGCGCAGCATCAGGTGGTAGGTGTTGCCGAGCAGGATGTCGGCGCCGGTCGCGCGCACGTTCTCGGGCATCATCGCCTTGACGGTGGCGGCGGTGCCGACGGGCATGAAGGCAGGGGTCCGGATCTCGCCGCGGGGGGTCGAGATCACGCCGGTGCGGGCAGCGCCGTCGGTGGCGGTGAGGGTGAACGAGGTGCGGGTCATGCTCCTGCTCTGCCGCAAACCGCGGCGCTTGCCAAGCCCGAGCAGCGGGGCGAGGCGACGCAGGGTGGCCAGCGCGGGCGGACGGGCGTCACAGGGCGGGCAAGGCGGGGCGGCCGGAAAATCCCGCGCAGTCGATCGTCTCAGGCCCGGTTCACCTCTCTCGCCGCCCCTTCCACCCATCGCCCCCAAGGGAGACCGCCCCCAATGGTCCGCATCCTCGCGCTGGACCTCGCCGCAAGCATCCCTGCCGTCCCCGCCCAAGCCGACCTTCGGCACGTTCCATGACACGCTGCGTGCCGCCGCGAAGACCCCCGCTCTACGGCGGGAAGGGCCCCGGCCCCCCCGACGGCCGCTCCCTCGCGCGCGCAGGGCCAGGGCCACACGCCGACGCGGCACATCCACCGCAACCGCAACGGCTGCGGCCCGC
>NZ_JAATOS010000263.1:0-5771 GCF_011806505.1 Salipiger sp. HF18
GCCGAGATGGCGCTGATGATCGGCGCCGCCGCCGGCCGCTACTTCCGCCGCGAACGCGCCGGGGTGCACCGGGTGGTGATCGGCAAGGACACCCGGCTCTCGGGCTACATGTTCGAGAATGCGCTGACCGCGGGCCTGACCTCGACCGGCATGAGCGTGCTGCTGCTGGGCCCGGTCCCCACCCCCGCGGTGGGGCTGCTGACACCGGCGATGCGCGCCGATCTGGGCATCATGATCTCGGCCAGCCACAACCCGGCCGACGACAACGGCATCAAGTTCTTCGGCCCCGACGGGTTCAAGCTCTCGGACGAGGTCGAGGCCGAGATCGAGGCGCTGGTCGAGGCCGGCGTGCAGCCGGCGCAGGCCCATAACATCGGCCGCGCCAAGCGCATCGACGATGGCCGCTTCCGCTACATGGAGCGGGTGAAATCCACCCTGCCCCACGGCATGCGGCTCGACGGCATGAAGGTGGTGGTGGACTGCGCCAACGGCGCCGCCTACCGCACCGCCCCGGAGGTCCTGTGGGAGCTCGGCGCCGACGTGATCCCCGTGGGCACCTCGCCCAACGGCCTCAACATCAACGCCAACTGCGGCTCGACCAGGCCGCAGGCCGCCGCCGAGGCGGTGGTGGCCCATGGCGCTGATGTCGGCATCTGCCTCGACGGCGATGCCGACCGCATCATCCTCATCGACGAGACCGGCACCATCGCCGACGGCGACCAGATCATGGCGCTGATGGCCGCCCGCTGGGCCGAGGAGCAGCGCCTGCACGAGGGCACGCTGGTCGCGACGGTGATGTCGAACCTCGGGCTCGAGCGCTTCCTCGAATCGCGGGGGCTGCGGCTCGAGCGCACCAAGGTCGGCGACCGCTACGTCGTCGAGGCGATGCGTGCGCATGGCTGGAACCTCGGCGGCGAGCAGTCCGGGCACATCGTGATGACCGATTACGCCACCACCGGCGACGGTCTGATGGCGGGGCTTCAGTTCCTCTGCGAGATGGTGCGCACCGGCAAGCCCGCCTCGGACCTTGCGCGCAACTTCGCGCCGGTGCCGCAGCTGCTTAAGAACGTCCGATTCGGCGCCGACAAGGCCCCGCTCGAGGCCGCCTCCGTACAGGGCGCCATCGCCGAGGCCGAGGCCGCGCTCACCGGCAAGGGCCGGCTGCTGATCCGCAAGTCCGGCACCGAGCCGCTGATCCGCGTGATGGCCGAGTGCGAGGACGAGGTGCTGCTGGCACAGGTCGTCGACGGCATCGTGGCCGAGGTCCAGGCCGCGGTCTGACCGCCTGCCCGGGCCGCCCCCGGCGGCTCCCGGCCTGTATCCCGACCGAAAAAGGCAGCCCTGCCCACCCGGGAACGGCCCCTGCCCTTCCTATGGCCTCAAATATCCCGGGGGAGACGCGCGGAACGCGCGGCGGGGGCAGAGCCCCTCACGGCGCGCAGCGGCGTTCCGCACCGATGACGGGGCGCCGGGCGGCTCAGCACCGGCTCGCGGCGCCGGGCCGCGGCCCGGTTCCTGCCGCGCGGGCGGGAGGGCAGCGCCAGAAGCGACAGCACGAAGGTCAGCGCCAGCCAGCCGCTGACGAAGCCCACCCCGGCAAAGGCCAGCCCCTCGGGGGTGGTGGGCACCGCCGGGCGATAGGCCTGCCACGTCCGCTCCATGATCTCCGGGTCTCCGAAATGCCGGGCCAGTGCCACGCGCTGGAAGGCACCGCTGCCCGCGAGCGCCTCGAGATCCGCGGCCAGCCGGTCGTGTCGGGCGATGGTCTCGGCCATGCGCTCGGCCCGGGAGGCGCCGAAATCGCCGCCGGTGGCGAGCTGGTCGAGCGCAGTGTCGCGGCCAAGACCCAGCTCCGCCGCATCCGCGTCGAAGTCGCGGATCAGCCGCGACAGCTCGTCGACCGCGCCGCCGAGGCGCTGGACGTATTGCTGCGTGAATTCGGGGAACTGCGAGAACCCCACCGCACCGGTCAGCCCGGCGACGAGGGCAACGGCCCTGATGACCATACCTGCGAACATGCCTGCCTCCTGCGGCCCTCTTGCGGGGCCGACAGGGGACAGTCTAGCGCGAATCGCGGGGCCTGTCAGGACGCCGCGACGCCGTAGATCTCCGCGATCTTCGCGACGGCCGCCTCGGGCGGCATCTCTTCGCTCTCGCCGGTGCGGCGCGAGGTCAGCTCGACCACGCCGTTCCTGAGCCCGCGCGGGCCCACGGTGATGCGCCACGGCAGGCCGATCAGGTCCATGGTGGCGAACTTGGCGCCGGCGCGCTCGGTGGTGTCGTCGTAGAGCGGGTCCAGCCCCAGCGCGATCAGCGCCGCGTGGATCTTCTCGCAGGCGGCATCGGCCTCGGCGTCACCGGTCTTGAGGTTGACGATCCCGCAATGGAACGGGGTCACGCCCTCGGGCCAGATGATGCCCTTGTCGTCGTGGCTGGCCTCGATGATCGCGCCCAGCAGGCGCGAGACGCCGATGCCGTGCGAGCCCATGTGCACCGGCACCTGGTTGCCGTCCGCATCCGCCACGGTGGCGCCCAGCGGCTCGGAATACTTGGTGCCGAAGTAAAAGATCTGGCCGACCTCGATGCCGCGCGCCACGCGGCGGCGCTCTTCGGGGACCTGGTTGAAGATCGCCTCGTCGTGGGTCTCGTCGGTGCGGGCATAACGCGAGGTGAATTCCTCGAGCACCGCCTGGCACTGCTCGCGCGAATCATAGTCGATCTCGCGGTCGCCGAACTTCAGGTCGGTGATCTGGCTGTCGTAGAACACCTCGGACTCGCCGGTTTCTGCCAGCACCAGGAACTCGTGGGTGTCGTCGCCGCCGATGGGGCCGCTGTCGGCGCGCATCGGGATCGCCTGCAGGCCCATACGCTCATAGGTGCGCAGGTACGAGACGAGGTGCCGGTTGTAGGCGTGCAGCGCGTCTTCCTTGGTGAGGTCGAAGTTGTAGCCGTCCTTCATCAGGAATTCGCGCCCGCGCATCACGCCGAAGCGCGGGCGGATCTCGTCGCGGAACTTCCACTGGATCTGGTACATGGTCAGCGGCAGGTCACGGTAGGACGAGACGTTGGCGCGGAAGATGTCGGTAATCAGCTCTTCGGCGGTCGGCGTGAAGAGCATCTCGCGGTCGTGGCGGTCGGTGATGCGCAGCATCTCGGCGCCGTAGGCGTCGTAGCGGCCGGACTCGCGCCACAGCTCGGCGGACTGGATCGTCGGCATCAGCATCGGGATATGGCCCGCGCGCTGCTGCTCCTCGTGGATGATGTTCTCGATCTTGCGGAGAACCTTGAAGCCCATCGGCAGCCAGGAGTAGATCCCGGCGCTCGCCTGCTTGATCATGCCGGCACGCAGCATGTAGCGGTGCGAGACGATCTGCGCCTCGGCGGGCGTCTCCTTGAGAACGGGCAGGAAGTAGCGGCTCAGGCGCATCAGGGCGGGCCTCCCGGTAGAAATCAGGTCCGGAACGGCCTATGCGATGGGCCGCGCAAGAGCAAGAGCCGCATGTGTGACGGCGCGCACGCCGTTGCCCTGCCCCGCCGGCGGCGGAGGCCGCGCCGGGGCCCCTGCGCAAACCGGCCACGACCACGCCCTGCAAGGCGTTCACAGCCTTGCAACCGCTGCTGCGACACGCGATGAAGGGACAGGGTCCTACGCGAAAGGCAGGAGATGGCGTTGCCGGTGCGCGCACAGCTGAAATACTGGGGCATCGCGGCCATCGCCTTTGCGGTGGTGCTGTGGTTCCTGGGCGACGTGCTGCTGCCCTTCGTGCTTGGCGGCGCGATCGCCTATTTCCTCGACCCGGTCGCGGACCGTCTCGAGCGGGCGGGCATGAGCCGCGCCATGGCCACGGGCACCATCACCATCGGTGCCGTGGTGCTCTTCGTCATCCTCGCGCTTGCGGTGGCGCCGGCGCTGGCGCGGCAGACCAGCCAGCTCATCGACACCGCGCCCGAGCTCTTCCGCCAACTCCAGAGCTTCCTGACCACGCATTTCCCCTCGATCATGGTCGAGGGCAGCCCGGTGCGCGAGACGCTGGTCTCGATCGGCGAGACCATCAAGGAGCGCGGCGCGCAGCTCTTCGATACGGTGCTGACCTCGGCGATGTCGCTGCTCAACATCCTGCTGCTCTTCGTCATCGTGCCGGTGGTGGCGGTCTACATGCTGCTCGACTGGGACAACATGGTGGCCCGCGTGGACGAGCTGCTGCCGCGCGACCACGCCCCGGTGATCCGCGGCCTCGCCCGCGAGATCGACGCGACGCTCGCGGGCTTCATCCGCGGCATGGGCTCGGTATGCCTGATTCTCGGCACCTACTACGCCGTTACGCTGTGGCTGGTGGGGCTGAACTTCGGCCTCGTCGTCGGCGTGGTTGCGGGCATGCTCACCTTCATCCCCTATGTCGGCGCCATCGTCGGCGGCGCGCTGGCCATCGGGCTGGCGCTGTTCCAGTTCTGGGGCGACTGGGTCTGGATCGCGGTGGTGGCCGGGATCTTCTTCTTCGGCCAGTTCCTCGAGGGCAATTTCCTGACACCGAAGCTGGTGGGCGAATCCGTCGGGCTGCACCCGGTGTGGCTGATCCTCGCGCTGTCGGTGTTCGGCTCGCTCTTCGGCTTCATCGGCATGCTGGTGGCGGTGCCGCTGGCTGCGTCGCTCGGCGTCATCATGCGTTTCCTCGTGGGCCAGTACACCGACAGCAAGCTCTATCGCGGGCTGTCCGACGGGGACCATATCGGCGAATGACCGGACCGGACCAGCTTCCCCTTCCCCTGCCGGTCCGCCCCGCGCTGGGGCGTGAGGACTATTTCGTCAGCCGCTCGAACGGTCTGGCGGTGGCGCTCATGGACGACTGGCGCAACTGGCCGAATCGCAAGCTGGTGCTGGTGGGCCCGCATGGCGCCGGCAAGACCCACCTCGCGCACGTCTGGGCGGCCGAGACCGGCGCCGTGATCGTCCCCGCCAAAGGGCTCGAGACCGCCGACATTCCGGCGCTGGCCAACGGGCCGCTCTGCGTCGAGGACGTGCCCGCGATCGCCGGGGACCGCCCCGCCGAGGAGGCGCTCTTTCACCTGCACAACCTCACGCTGGCGCAGGGCCAGCCGCTGATGGTGACGGCGCAGACGCCGCCGGCGCTCTGGCCGCTGGTGATTCCCGACCTCAAGAGCCGGATGGAGGGTACCCAGACCGCCACCCTGCCCAACCCGGACGACACGCTGCTGTCGGCGGTGCTGGCCAAGCTGCTGGCCGACCGGCAATGCGTGCCCGCGCCTGACGTCATCCCCTATCTCGTGCGGCACATGCCACGCAGCTTCGCGATGGCGCGCGAGCTGGTGTCGGCGCTCGACGCCCATGCCATGACGCGGCCCAAGGGCATCACCCGGGCACTTGCGCGCGAGGTCCTGTCGCGACTTGAACCGCCCCCGCCCAACTTGCCAGAATGAGGCTCGCCGACCGTCACGAATCTGTTTCAACCCTTAGCGCATAAGCCCCTCATGAGCATTGCAGATTTCCTCAAGGCCCCGATGCCCGCGCCGAGCGAGCTCGCGGAGGTCGACCTCACCGGCCCCGGCCGTTTCTACAACCGCGAACTCAGCTGGCTGGGGTTCAACTGGCGCGTCCTCGAGGAAGCCGAGAACCCGCGGGTGCCCCTGCTCGAGCGGCTGCGCTTCCTGTCGATCTCGGCGACCAACCTCGACGAGTTCTACACCGTGCGCGTCGCCGGTCTGCGCGAGCTGGCCCATGCCGGCAACACCAACCCGGCCGCCGACGGGCTGAC